>MEUZ01000004.1 GCA_001772615.1 candidate division WWE3 bacterium RIFCSPHIGHO2_01_FULL_40_23
CTGCCGAGCCGCCCTCGCTTCGGCAAAAGATTTTTTCTGCGACGAAATTTCTTGTGCTTGCCCCACCCGCCCAGTGCGCGCACAAAGTTAAGGAACTCCCTAATTTTGAATGTAGACCTATCATTCTCTATAGACCTATGATACGACAAACGTTATTATATATGCAAGTGCGTAAAATTATGAGTGATCTACCAAAACATTTCGGCAAAAAAGTAAGGGAAATACGCCTCACAAAAGGGCTCTCGCAAGGAGATGTTGCTAGGCGGCTTAATTTACACCGGTCATATATAAGCGGCATTGAAAGAGGCGTTCGCAACCCCTCGCTAAAGGTCGTTGAAAAAATTGCTAAAGCACTTGGGGTTAAAGTGAACGATCTTATTATTTGATTATGGAAAGCTATATCAAAGAAATGCTTTTGGCTCTTGAGGCAAACATTGAGTATTTGCGACAAGAAGGAAGCGCGCAATTAAGAGTAAAGAATGGCCAATTACTAAATAGCGTTGGCGACGTTTACATTTACGAGTTCACCTTAGAGTTTTTTCAAAACATAGAACCTGATACTGATGTTGAAGTAAGAGTAAGGAGCGAGAGCGCAAACGGAAGAATTATCGCGATAAATGATAAAAGCATTCAAGTCGAGCTTGATAAAAATATTGGAGCAACAATCCCAGAAGCTCGACTCATTATTTCAAGCTATTATCTATTACAACTTCTCTATGAGAAGCTCAAAAAAGTTGATAACGGAGAGCTGCAACTTACAGATTTAGCGGAAAAAACCTTTAAGCTGAAGCCCGCAAATATCGCTTCGCAGGAGTACCAAATACCGCATTCCTCTGTTTCTGAATTACCAAATTCATCTCAAGAAAGCGCAATAAAGTTAGCAATGGGAAGCGAGGTTTCTTTCATTTGGGGACCGCCCGGAACTGGCAAAACACAAACAATCGCTCGTTTAACCGAAGGGTTTTTGTCTAAAAATTTGAGTGTGCTTCTAATTTCTCATACCAATGTAGCAACAGACGGCGCGCTTTTGAATGTAGTAAAGCATCTTGAAAGCACTGATGATTATCGTGATGGAAAGTTTTTGCGCGAAGGTGCAATACAAAAGTCTGAACTCAAAACGTATGAAATGGTCGTGCCTACGATTGTTTTAGAAAAGAAAGGGTTGCCAATCAAGAATGAGATCGAGACCCTCACAAAGCGCATAGACGAAATTTCCTTGATAGCTTCAAAATCGGAAACTATCATAAGACAATTTCAGAAGATAGAGGTGCTTAAAAAGGAAGAGGAAAATATCAAAGGTGATGTTTCGAGCAAAGAAAACGGAATAGTTTCTGCAAAATCTTTATTGAGTAGTATAGAAAATCAGTTATCGGATAACGAAGCCAAAATACGTGAGTATCAATCAAAAGGTACTTTGGGGAGATTTTTTTCCGGCTTAAATCTAGAAAAACTTACTCGTCAAAAAAGCTCGTTGTTGGTTCAAAAAGATAAAGAAACACAAAAGATTTCTACATATTTCCAAGCTGTAGGAACTGCAAAAATAAAATTACAGAGATTCGTTGATGAAAGAAAAGAGCTTGAAGCGCAGTTGCAAGGCGAAAATTTAGAACGACACAAAAAGATAGTTGAGAAAACCAATAGTGAGTTGAAAAATCTCAAAGAACAGAGAGATTTATTATTGAAGCAACTTGAGGAACTAGCCAATACACTCATTAAAGAAGCAAAAATTATCGCTACAACGCTTACAAAAAGTTATAGCTCGCAAGTTGTTTTGAATCGCGAATATGACTGTATCATTGTAGATGAAGCTTCAATGGCTCCGCTACCCGCTCTTTGGTGCGCGGCGGGCTTAGCAAAGCAAAAAGTTGTAGTCGTGGGAGATTTCTACCAATTACCACCTATCGCAAAACATAAAGTTTTAAGGCGTAAAGAAAAATCAGAAGAAGAAATCAGAAAAGAAGAAGCCCTCGTAGAAAAATGGCTAAAGAAGGATATTTTTGAAGTTTCGGGTATTTTTTCAGCAATCCGTTCCGGCGTTAAACCCGATTGGCTCGAACAATTAAAGGTTCAATACAGAATGCACCCGGACATTGCTAGTGTTGTTAATTCGCTTGTTTACGGAAGAAGCGGAAAACAGTTTGAGCTTGAATCTGCCGAGAATACGAGAAACAACGGAAAAGAACGATTATCAAAGCCCCCTCTTGATAATGCACATATTGGAATATATGACACGAGCAAGATCGGGTCGTTGCCTAGCCGGACCGATAGTGGTTCTTATTACAATCTTTATCAGGCATTTTTGGCAGTTTCAATTGCCAAGCAGGCCGTTGAAAACGGTTATAAAAGTATCGGCATTATTTCTCCGTTCAGACCACAAACAAATCTGATCCAGAAAATTGTAGAGGATGAAAATCTTAGTAAAGAAATTGAAGCTGATACCGTCCACCGTTTTCAACGTGGAGAAAAACAAATAATAATTTTCGATACTACCACAGCACAACCTACAAAATTAACTGACGATCAGAGTGAGGGCGGAGATGATGAAAAATTACTTAATGTCGCTTTTTCGCGGGCAAAAGAAAAGTGCATCGTGATTGCCGATGTTCAAACTATAGATAAAAAACACAGCTTAACATCTTTATTGCGTAAATTCATTCAGTATTGCCAAGAAAAAGATTTTCCTATTATTTCTTCGGAAGATACGCTCCCAAAATATTCTGTGAGCGAAAAAGCGGAAAAATGGTTGAAACAAATTAACAATATAAATGACCTTACGGGAGATTTTGAGAAATCGCATTTATTCAATGAAACCGATTTTTACCAAAACTTTATAAAGGACCTGCTCAATGCAAAACAGGAAGTAATTATTGATAGCCCCTACATCACGACGGAGCGCGTGCGTACTTTTACGCCAATCTTTGAACACTTGATAAATAAAGGCATAAAAATTTTCATTTTGACTAGACAACCAAAAGAGCACGATTCCACAATGAGATATCAAGCAACGGACGAGATTAAAAACTTTGAGAATATGGGCATTACAGTTTTACCGTTCATCGGGTATGTTCACCGGAAACTCGCAGTTATTGATCGGAGTATTTTGTGGGAGGGTAGCTTAAATATTTTGTCGCAAAGAGACAGCCACGAAGTAATGCGGCGTTTTGAGGGGAAGGAAACTTCCCAACAAATGATGACTTTCTTGAAGTTAGATAAAAATCTCGGAAAGATCGGAGAAAATAAGTTGCAAAGATGCGAGTTTTGCCGAGGGTCAGGTGCGTGGTATTGGACGGATAAAAGTATCTATGGAGGTTTATGGACATTTTGTTTGGTCGGCGGTCATAAATTGGGCGCAGAACCAAAAAGTAAAGAGGAAATAATCAAAATCAAAAAACAAGTTAGAACATTGCGAAAAGCAAAAAAGGAGATGACCAGCGAGGGAACTCCTATTTGTCCAAAACACGATTTGGCAATGATCAAGCGCAAAGGACCGTGGGGACAATTTTGGGGCTGTCCAAAATATCCAGTTTGCAAAATTACTGAAAAAATGACTTAATGTATTTATAATTTCGTCGCCGAAAAAATCTTTTGCCGAAGCGAGGGCGGCTCGGCAGGGGGGTTCAAGGGGGGAATGCCGAGCAACCCGAGCGGGTCAGTTTTCCCGTTCAAAAAGGTTCGCGCGAAGTGTATAATTACAGCACCATTTGTGCAGGTGTTTAGCCTCCTAGTTTAGCTTTTATATCTAACGAAAGTTTGACCTTTTCCGGTTATGATTTAAAATAGCACTATATGGGCGGGTGGCGGAATTGGCATACGCGTAACGTTGAGGTCGTTATGGAGTAAAATCCGTGCAGGTTCAAGTCCTGTCCCGCCCACCATGAAGTAAGAGTTTGTGCTTTACTTCATGGCAAGCCATATGTTTTTGAAGGCAAAAATAATTTGAGTATATGAGAAAGCTTACCTTAACCGTTACTTTTCTTTCTGTGTTGGTTGTTGGCGCTGTTCATTATTCCTTCGCCAAAGAAAAATTCAACGATGGTGACAGAAGCTGGAGCAGGGACAAAGTAAAAAGATATATAAGAAGAGCTTTTGCTGGAAGAAGTGAAAAAGAGATTAAGAAAATTATTGCAGTTTTTGATGCAGAGAGCGGATTAAAATGTTCTAAAATTAGTAAATCAAATGACATTGGGGTTGCTCAAATAAATAAAATTCATTGGAAAAGATTTGGAGGAAAAGACAGGTTAAAAAGTTGCAAGCATAACATCGACAGTGCAAAAATAATTTATAAAGAATGGGGAAACAGCTTAAAGGCTTGGACTTCTTATAACAACGGAAAATATAAAAATTATCTCTGAAGAGATGATTTAAATTATTACGCGGATGTAGTTCAGTTGGCTAGAACGTCTCCTTGCCAAGGAGAAGGTCGCCGGTTCAAGTCCGGTCATCCGCTCCAAAAAAACAAAAAGATTTCAAGATTGGTATTCTTCGAAACTACTTATTATTTAAAAATTATTTTAATTTCAGGATTTATTTAGAAAACTATTGCAATATTTTAAAAATGATATTAGATTTATATTAGTACAATTCATCCTGCCATGAATATTAAAAAAGTTGCGGTTCTTTATAATATTGTTTCAGAAATTAAAAGAGGAAACGAGATTGAAAAACTTGCTGATGATGATAACTTAAATTCCGCCAGAGATGTTTCCAGATCGTTAAATGAGTTGGGGTATGACGTTACTCTTTATGAAGTCAGCTGTAAAACACTTCAGCTTCTTGATAACATAAAAACAGATTTAATCTTTAACCTTCTAGAGGGCTTTGAAAATATTCCCAGTACATACGCTCAAATTACGTCATATATAGAGGCCATTAATGTTCCTATAACCGGCAGTACTTCTTTTTCAGGATACTTAACCGTTGACAAGGCCAGAACCAAAGATTACTTATTAAAAAATAAAATCCCAACACCCAATTACCAGCTTTTTATCTCCGAAGATGATCAATTGAAATACAATTTAAGATACCCTCTTATTACAAAGCCCAATACAGGAGATGCAAGTGTCGGTATAACTCAAGATTCTGTCGTAAAAAACTTTAACGAACTTAGAGAGCGAATTTTGATAATAAAAAATGAATATAAAGACGCAACTCTAGCTGAAGAATATATATACGGTAGGGAATTAGAAGCTTTTGCCGTAAATACAGGTGAGGAAACGCTAATACTTCCCATTTTGGAAGGACTTTTTATTCCGGATGAGAGCAGAAAATGGGATATTTGCGATTTTGACCATAAGTGGGGCCCTAAAAGCTATTGTGAGGAAGAGTGTCCAGCAAATGTCTCGCAGGAAGTTACAGAGAATATAAATCAGATCGTAAGAGATACTCAAAGAATTTTTGACATTAAAGGCTACTTTAGACTAGATCTAAGGCTATCCCAAGAAAACATTCCGTATGTTGTTGAAGTAAACACTAATCCGGGATTTGATGAGTCTGTTCTTGAATCCAAGCTGAAAGCTTATGGAATAACCTACAACGATCTAGTTCAAATGGTGATGGATTCTGCTGCCTATGAATTTGAGAACAAATATTCCTCACAGAAGTCTTTTTCAAAGAGTTCCGATCTGATACAATTATAAACATTGGTTTTTCATATTAATTTGGGAAGGTAGCAAAGTTGGTCAATGCACCGGTCTGAAAAACCGGCTATGAGAGTTCGATTCTCTCCCTTCCCACCACAAGATGAATTAAGAGTTTACTGGAAACGGGAGAGACATAAAAGTGGGTATTAGAGAGAATCGAATGCCGGACCATGAAGCAAAACGAAGTTCGCTTCATGGGAGGCGGGGTCGCGAGCCGTAGAAATTCTATGAACGAAGTGAAGTAGAGTTTCTAGGATTCGTGACCGATTCTCTCCCTTCCCACCACAAAAAGTATTTAGTTAAGGAAATAATTATGAAAGATGAAGTAATAGTCCCAGAAATTCAGGAAGTACTAAGTGATGGTGGGGAAAAAGGTGTTGTTAAAATTAATGGTGGAGAAGTAAAGACAGTCGAAGTGATGAAAATCACACCACACGATCTTCAGCAAGGGTTACCCTATGTTTTAGAATTTTACTCTGGGGCCCTTGACAAGTCAGTAGGCGATCCATACCGCTTTGCTTGGGGTGATGTACATAAAAATTTGACGAAAGAGCAGGTTTTTAAGGGTATGGTTAGAGCAGTAATAGAAGAGGAATCAGCAAAATATGACATAAATGAAAAATCTTTGAGACATCAATTTATAAGCGAGCATGAAAGAGATTTGTTAATTTCATTAACCCAAAGAACCAAAAGCTATTATGGTCAAGAAGATACACCAGCCTACTATGTTGTTGACTTTCTTCGACAGCATGTTAGCCAAATGTATAATGAACGTTTCACAAAAGATCAACTAATGATGGCTTTGCAAACTGCTAAGTTCCCAGAAGATATTGTGGAGAGAGTCGATGAAACTCCTGACTGGGTAAGTCGTGCAGATTGGAAGAATAGATTAGGTTACTAGGGGTCCTTAGCTCAGCTGGTTAGAGCGACGCGTTTACATCGCGTAGGTCGTAGGTTCGATCCCTACAGGACCCACCATTCGACTCGCTTCGCTCGCTCATGGTAGGCCACAAAAAGTCGTCGGCTCTAAACTGTTTTGGAGAACACTTCCATACAATGTTAGAATTTAAAAGCTAGTGGGGGATCGTCTAATGGTAGGACGAGAGCTTTTGGAGCTCTATATTGGGGTTCGAATCCCTGTCCCCCAGCCATAAATTAAAATCCCAGCCAATATTATATGAGAGTACTTATTATAGAGGATGAAAAGGATCTAGCGAAAAATATAAAAAGGGGCCTTCAGGAGGAGGGATTAGCTGTGGACACAGCACTTGATGGTGAAGAGGGCAAGTTTATGGCCGAAACAGAGCCTTATGATTTAGTAATTCTTGACCTAATGCTTCCAAAACTGGATGGTATTACGCTATGCGGCGGCCTTAGGAAAAAGGGGATCAAAATCCCAATATTAATGCTTACGGCAAAGACTGAACTTGAGAATAAAGTAGAAGGTTTAAATTTGGGAGCAGATGACTACCTTACAAAACCTTTTGCTTTTTCTGAATTGAAAGCAAGAATCTTCGCGCTTCTTAGGCGCGGGAATGCAACGGAATTACCTGTGTTAAAAGTAGACAATTTAAGACTTGATCCTCAAAAACACGAAGCTTATAGAGCAGGCGATACATTAAAACTTACTCCAAAGGAGTTTTCAATATTGGAATTTTTACTTAGAAATAAAGATAAAGTTGTTACAAGAACCATGATTACCGAGCATGTTTGGGACTACAACTTTGAAAGCTTAAGTAATCTTGTAGATGTTTTAATAGGCACTTTAAGAAAGAAGGTTGATAAAAAAGGACAGAAGAAACTAATTCACACTGTGTATGGAATAGGATTTAAAATTTCAGAAGACTTATGAAAAATATCAGTATTAAGTTACAACTCACTATATGGTACACATTAACAATTTTTATTATTTGTTTTGTGCTTTTTATCTCCTTTTTTTACATCACTAAAAAGTCTTTAATATCAGAAACTGACAGATCATTGCTACACCACGCTTCAGAAGTTGCTTATAACATTGGATTAAACACTAATACCGTTTTTGATAGTCAGACCCAAGAAATTCTTGATGTAAGTAAAGCCCAAATACCGGGAATCTTAATAACAGTAACAGATATAGTGGGACATGATATTAAAAACCAAGAAGATGGAACTTTTCAAAATCTAGCCTCCATATCTCTCAAAGAGAATAAAGAAGTGTTTATTAATCAATCAGTCAATGGGTCTAATCTTAGATTAATTGCGTACCCAATTAAAAGAGGGGAAACAGTCATAGGTACTATAGTAATGGGGCACCCTGTAGACATTTTTCAAAATGCATTAAATCAATTGAGGAATTTAGCATTTTTATTAATCTTATTTTTAATACTCCCCTCTATATTATTTGGGTATTTGCTTGCGTCAAACGCCACCTATCCTCTATTGAATTTATCAAAGAAAATGCAAAGAATTACTACGGAGAATTTGTCGGAAAGGGTTGAAATACCTTCAAAGTCCTCTGAAACCTTTCAACTTGTGGAGAGTTTTAACAACTTACTAAACACCATAAACGAATCTTTTAATAGGGAGAAAGAATTTATTGGGGAAGCGGCTCATGAAATAAAAACGCCTTTAACCATAATAAAAAGCAACGCAGAAGTAACCCTTTCTAAAGAAAGAACACAAAAAGAATATGAAGCATCCCTTACTCAAGTTCTAACCTATACGGAAGAACTATCCAAAAGCGTCTCCGGTTTAATTGATCTTGCGTGGTCAAGAACAAAAGATATACAGAAGCACTTCAAAAGGGTAAATCTGTCCTTTGCATTAAAAGAAGTATGTGATAACGCGCGTTATTTGTGTGAAAACAAAGGGTTGAGCTTAAAGTGTTCAATTGA
Source organism: candidate division WWE3 bacterium RIFCSPHIGHO2_01_FULL_40_23 (assembly GCA_001772615.1). GTDB lineage: Bacteria > Patescibacteriota > WWE3 > UBA101185 > 2-01-FULL-41-18 > 2-01-FULL-41-18. Next base: position 8,513 of record MEUZ01000004.1, read on the forward strand.
AGATGACTTGTTTGTAACAGGTAAAGAAGAAAAACTGTCCCAGGTTTTTTATAACCTTCTTGATAATGCCGTCAAATACACAACAGAGGGCGGCAACATAATAATAGAGTTATCTAAAAAGGGTGATTTAGCGGTGGTTAAAGTTTTTGACAGCGGTGTAGGTATTGATAAGAAAGAGCTAGAAACCATATTTGATAGGTTTTATAGATCCGAAGGCAACAAGAACATCAAAGGTCATGGTCTTGGGCTTAGTATAGCCAGCTCAATAATTAAAGCTCATAATGGAACTATAGAAGCAGAAAGTGAGAGAAATAAAGGTACGATTTTTACTGTAACTCTTCCTCTATCTTCATAAGTTTTTAATTACACAAAGTATAGTATCAACTTATGAAACTGATAACTAGATCCGTAATACTGACAGTTACATCATCTTTAACTCTTATTACCCTTAGCTTTTTGGTGATAAGTTTACTATCTAAATCAGTTAGTTACGCTTTAGAGCAAATGGTTAGTCTGAAGTATTACATATTACCGTTAGCATTGGGATTTGGTTTACAAGTCACTCTTTTTATAATGATTAAGGAAAAGGTTAAAGAATCCGCTGCTTTAGTAACAAGTACAGGAGCAATAAGCTCTGGAACAATGATTGCCTGCTGTGCGCACCATTTAACAGAAGCTTTACCCTTTTTGGCCGTTGGTGGGTTAAGTTTATTCTTTTTTAACTATCAGGAGGAACTTCTAATTTTATCTATCGCTTTAAATTGGGTTAGTGTTTTGTATATGTATAAAAAACTAAGGTTATTAAATGCGAGATAAAAATTATCTTTATACGCTATTAGCACTCATACTCATCTTATTTTCAATTTTGATACTGCTATATGTTCTGCGTGGTGGAAAATTAGCTAATACTAATGAAACTAGCGATAATGTCTTTCTTCTTGAAACCCAAAAAAAGAAAGTGGGTGATGTAGAAGTTTTGGCAACACCCAAACTTTCAAGTACAGCTTTTGAGGTATCGTTTGTTCTTGATACACATTCGGTTGAACTAAATTACGATTTAACACTACTTGCTGTACTAACTAACGAAGAAGGTGAAACTCTCACCCCTCTTAAGTGGAAGGGTGACGCTTTGGGAGGACACCATAGAAAGGGTCAACTGTTTTTTCAACCATTTCCTACTATGCCTAAAACTTTAGATCTTGTTATTAACGAGATAGAGGGAGAAAGTGTAAAATTTACTTGGGAAGTTAAATAGGTGAAGGAGGTGAAAATTATGAGGCATGAACCTATCGTAACAGCTAATGCCGCTGCCGCTACAACAGGTATTGTTTTTGTAGCATGTAGAATATTAGTCGGTTTATTTCCTGAACTGATGTTTAATGTCGCACAATCCTGGTTTCATGGAATCGGGTTTAGCAGATTTGATTCTTCAAACTTAACTGTATCATCACTGGTGCTTGGACTTGTATCCTCTGTTCTTACAGTTTGGGTAATAGCCTATTTGTTTGCGCAGTTCTACAACTATTTCCTAAAAAACAAATAACTATTGGCAATCTTAAAGTTCACAGAGCTACTTTTATAGTAGCTCTGTTTCTTCATAAGTTCTTTAATGCTTTACTTGCATAATTTAACAATGAAAGAAAAGATTAAAAGCATCTTAGAGGCAGTTTTAATTGATAAATGGGTTCTGATTAGCTCAATATTAATTTTTGTACTGCTTTTTAACTACCTGTTTAGCATAGAGCTGAAAATAACCCCTAATTTTAAATTAAGGGAAAAGTTAAATCCTTCCTCGGTAAGCGCTGCAAAACCAAACCAAGTTATACAGCAAAATGTTTTGACCACGGAAGTAAAACTTCCCATTAAGTGGGGGGATTTTGGGAAGCAATTGATTGAGAAAGGTGTAATAGATAAAGCTAAGTTTGAAAATATCATGGGGACACTACCTGATACAGACAGGAAACTTTTGGAAAGTTCAGAGAATAATGAACTAGTGATGAACCAGCAGAATTCAAGATTAATCTTAAACCTATTGTGGGCTTTTGGGTTAGGTAACAAAAATGACGTTTTAGACAAAGGAGAGATGGTAAAAGACCCAAAGCAGACGGGAAATATGGCAAGTACCGGAGGCTGGGATGTCTCTGTAGGAGATCCCATGAACCACTACAGCAAGCACACAATGCTTTTACTAACAGCAGACCAACAGAACATGGTTGAGGAGATGTCTAAAAACATATATAGGCCATGCTGTAATAACTCAACCCACTTTCCTGACTGTAATCATGGAATGGCTATGTTAGGTCTATTAGAACTTATGGCAGCTAATGGGGTTTCAAGAGAAGAAGCTTACAGGGTGGCTTTGAATGTAAATGCGATGTGGTTTCCACGGGAATATCAGGAATTAGCCACTTTCTTTGCGGAAAATGGTATTACATGGGTTAAAGTTGATCCGAAATTAGTTCTAAGTTCCAAATATTCCAGTGCTTCAGGTTACAAACAAACAAGAACGCTGATTAAATCCCTGCCTCAACCAACACAGGGAGGCGGTGGATGCGGATTATAAGAAAGGGAAAATGTCATATAAACAAAACAAACTTAACAATATCTCTAGTCCTTGGGATGCACTCAAACCTATAGTGTATGTAGTTATTGTACCAACTATCGTTATCTTTGGGATAATAGTGCTTACAATCAATAAGGATAGCAAGCCACAAGCAAATGCTGTCAACGTAGAGTCTGTAGATTCTTCTTACAAACTTGATAAAACACATTACAGTTTCGGATCCGTATCCCAAAAGAACGGGAATGTTGAAACTTATTACAACCTTACTAATGCTGGGGCTTCTGATATATATGTAAAAAAACTCTATACTTCATGCATGTGCACACAAGCACAAATAGAGTTTTCTGATGGGAGTAAAACTGCTCTTAATGGAATGCTGGGCCACGGTCCGGATTCCAATTTACTTGTAGGAAAAACAATAAAAGCTGGGGAAACTGTGAAAATTAGAGCCGTATTTGATCCTAATGCTCACGGTCCGCAGGGGATCGGATTTATTAAAAGAAATATAACTCTTGAAACTAACCTCAAAGTGGAGCCAATTATTCAAGTTTCCTTTGACGCTGACGTTACAAAATGATATGACAAAAAAACTATGGATGCTTTTTCTGTTAATTACAGTGGTTGCAGCAGGTTTTTTCCTGAAGTTAAATGTTGGGAAAAAGTTAACAGGAGATGATTTAATAATAGATAGCGAGGTTGATTTGGGTCAGGTGAATAAGGATTCAAAAAGAGTGTTTAAAATTTCTCTTATTAATCCAACTCCCAGTAATTTCACTATAGCAAGAGTTTATACATCTTGCGGGTGTACAAAAGTAACTCTACCAGAAAATGGTACTTCACAATTTACCCTAAAAGCAGGAGAAGTAACTTATCTATCCCTTGAGTTTGACCCCAGTACCATGCATCAAAGGGGGGACGAAATAAACCATGAAGCATATATCTTAACAACAAAACCCTTTGAGAAAGAATATAAAGTAAAGATTACAGGCAAGATTATATGAAGAAGTTCTTTTTTTATTTGATATTTAATACTGTATTTTTGTTAACCCTATCATTAAGGGCACAGGCGGGGAGTAGCGTGGATATTTACTATAATAACGCGTGTTCTGACTGTGTAAGTTATATTGACGAATTAAAACCTGTCCTTAGCAACTACTACTTGGAACCTATTCTAAAAGATTATATTAATAGACCAGAGTACAGGAAGGAATTAAATGAGGAAAATAAAAAGTATCAAGTACCAATAGGTCTTCAAGACAGTTTAACCATTTTTCTGAAGCCCAATTTAGCTATTGAAGGCCACGTGCGGGTAAGTACTGTAGAGAGTTTGTTAGCAAGTTATGAAAACCTTCCTAAACACAAGCTGATTATTTTATACCAGCCAGAAATGCATTCCAACGCTAAAGAAGTAACTGTTTTTGTTTCAGGTTATAAACAAGAAAAAGTTTCGGCTGATTTAGATTTGGTAAAACTAATCCAAGATAAAACCTTAAAAACCGAAATCAGCGCCCCCAGCAGCAACCTTTTCATACCGATAATAACGGGTGCAATAGCCAATAGCCTCCATCCCTGTGCTATCGCGGTTCTTCTGCTTTTACTAACCTTCCTTTATGCGATTCACAAGAAAAAAAAGGAGATTATAGATGTGGGGTTAGCTTACGTTTTTGGTATATTTGTCGTTTACTTCTTAATAGGTTTAGGAATTATGAAAGCCCTGTCGCTTTCCGACGAACCGTTCTTTGTAGCCAAAGTTGCCTCACTTATACTGATTGTTCTTGGTATCATAAACATTAAAGATTATTTCTTCCCCGATTTGCCTGTCCACTTAAAAATCCCTGATTTCACAAAAGGCGCGATTCAATACTTTCTAGAAAAAACAAGCATTCCAACAGCCTTTATAGTCGGTGCTTTGGTAGGGATATGCGCGTTCCCATGTACAGGTGGTATCTATACGGTAATTATTTCAACGTTAGCAGCAGTAAGATCATCACAGTTTATAGCATATCTTATGCTTTACAACTTTATATTTATACTGCCGTTGCTTTTAATAATTATGATAGCGGGCAATAGAAAGCTACTGGAAAGAGTAGAGGAGCTTGAAATAAGGAACTCAAAAAGGTTACATTTAATAATCGGAATTTTTATGGTACTTATAGGTCTGGGGGTTTATTTATGGATTAAGGCAATAATATATGGTTAATCAAATAGTCTTAGCTCTAGTATTGGAAACTGCATTCTTTCTTTTCTTTTATAGATTTGGCTTTAGGATAGCTTCATTTATAGGTAGGAGAGTCTGTCCTGTATGTTTTGCCGTTGGATCAACATGGTTAAGTCTTCTACTTCTTAATTACTCTGGAATTTTCCCCATCAACCATTATTTAATAGCTTTGCTTTTATCCGAATCGGTTGTCGGTGTTTCTTACCTTGTTGAAGAGTTTCTAATAGTTCACCCGAAATATAACTTTCCTGATTACTTACTTAAATTTGGAATAATAATTTATGGAACCGCCTCTGTTTTAATCTTTGCTTTTATAAGAGAAACAGTTGGTATTGCTTTGTTTCTTCCGGTAATAATTTTTGGATTTTACGCGTTAACCCCTATCAACAGATTCAATGAAACGGTAAACTCTCAATCTGATCTGTTAAAGTCCAAACTAAAAAAGTGCTGCTAAAATAGACCTCCACAAAGACATATTTATGCTATAAATAAAATATGCCAAAGTATAGGATTTACACTCTGCTTAAATATGTTTCAATCTTTTTGGTGCCCGCTTCCATTTTATTTTTCAGATTTTATAAGCTTAACTACTCCGAATTTCAAGGTGATGAGATAGAGGCTCAAGAATACTTGCTTTTTGAAGGGGATTTAAAAACCTTTCTTCTAACAAGAAGCAAAGGTCCCATGCAATACCTTATCACTTATTTGATGAATACTATATTCCTCAACAGTAAAATTTCAGAACTTATTGTAAGAATACCTTTCGCGTTTGCCGGAATTTTATGTCTCTTAGCTTTTTACTTCTTTATATACAAGAACTTTGGGAAAAAGACTGCAGTAATCTCCTCATCTATGCTTGGACTTTCTGGTTTAATCATAGCCTTTTCAAGAATAGCGCAGTACCAATCTTTTGTCCTTCTTTTATCTATATTATCTGTTTATCTTATTTATAAAAGCTTTAATGAACAAAGGAACTTATATCTGCTATCAGGAGCGATCCTGTCAGGGTTGGCCCTTCTTTTTCACTATGACTCTTTATCATTTATTATTCCTATTTTCTTAATACTTTGCCTAAGAAAGAAGACTTCCGCAGCAGCACAATATTTAATTATAACTATAGCAGTTGCATCGGTTTTCTATATTCCATTTATCTTCAATCCAGCATTTAAAGAAACCCTAAAGTATCTTTGGGAAAAGCGAATCCTGACAGGGAACTATTACTCCGTTTCACAGAGTTTTGAACTTCTTTCAATTTATCATTCAAAAGAGTACCTCATAGTCCTTTTGGCTGGGATCTTGCTTTGGTTTTATAACGTATCCAAGAGATTTAGCAATCTTGCAAAACTTCTTACTAGCCTTTTCATTGCAACTTATGCTTTAAGAATAGTGAATAATGAGGAACTTCTAAAACTATTGTATCCTTTAAGTGTTCTTTTGTTTCTATTAGTAATCCTTTCATATGTTCTCCAATATTACAAAACCCAACCAGACAAGGTGGGAATATTTGAGTTTTGGTTTTTGATATCGTTTTTCATGTATGGTGTTATTATAAAATTCCCTCTGACTCACATTTACGCATACTTTATCCCTATGATATTTATATCATCTTATTCTCTTACTACATTTGTAAAACCAAAATTTCTATATCCCTTGGTCACACTTGTTTTTGCTTCAGCTTTTTCCTTTAATTACCAAGCTTTTATTGACACTAGGAAAGAGTACCCATGGCAGAAGAAAAATTATATTTTTGGAAAAATGTATGATGGAATAGCCGAAAATTTGAAAGTAAAAGGCATTTTTGGCTTCCCTTATAAAAGGGGGTGGGAAGATGTTAGGAATGATATTTTTACTCTAAGTTTACAGCAAGGCGGTGCGGGTAGAACTTTTACCTTTGATTCAAATGAGAAACCTGATATACCCTTATTTTATCTAAACAAAGGATCAAGCGGGGGAGTTAACTATACGTTCACTCAAAATGATCCCGACTTTTATATTTACATTAAAAGACCACAAAGCCTTGTAAGCACACTTAAGGTTAAAGGCACTCCTGCAAAAAGAGGGGATATGTATGAAATCTACTTGAAGGGCACTTATAAACTTAAGGTGTAGTTTTAGTACTTTGACAATTAAGTATCAAAACGATGCCTTCTAATTTAGATCCAAACTTAGCCCCCACAACCGGACATTTTTTTTGTAGCTTTTTTTCGGAGCTTAATTTATTAAAAGATAAAACTGTAAAGTCTGTTGTTTTTTCAAGCTTATCCCGCATGTTGCTTTTCTCTTTATATAAGTAGTAGTATGACTCTTTGTTATACGGTACAAAGATTTCCTTCCCCTTTAAATTCTGATTTGCATATAAAGCCGCTTGGGCAAAGTATTGGCCGCTGTTAGTGTAAATATTAAATCTTAATGCTCCGTTTGATGACCCAAACAACGGAGAGTAATAAGCCGAATATACTGGGATGTACAAATAAGTAATCAAAAATGATGCCAGAAGATAAATACCAACAGTTATTTTCTGAAGTTTTACGTTAACACTATCTAAGAATATAGAAACAAGGAGGAAAACAGCAGGAAATACGGGAATTAAATACCTATCTATTTTCTTAACAGATATTGAAAGCGGAATATAATATAAGAGGCAGTAGAAGAGTATAAGAAAGATCGGTTTTAGGTTCTCTTTTTTTCTTAAATTAAAAATAGTTAGTGCCGTAAGAAGAAACATCAAGGGGGATACTTTAAAAAGATAAATAGTTGGGTAATAAAAGAATGAAAACAAACCAAGAAAACTCTCTGCCCTTATATCCGAAGATATTGCGTTACTAATTCCTGAAAAAAGCTTTTCATAAACAAAACCAGGGTTAACCCAGAAAGCTGGAAAAAGGAGCACAGTAAAAAATGCTGCGGGAATTAAAAAAAGGGCAAAGTCAAAGCTCTTTCTTTTTCTGAATTTTATAAAAAACATTAATGCAAATAAAGGGAGCATAACAAGAACCGTTGTTTTGCTTAGAAAGGCAAGTGAAAATAAAATACCGGAAATAAAGCAGTGAACCTTTTTATTTGTTTTAAACCAGGACCACATTAAAAGAAAAGATGTGAACAGCAGATAGCTTTCAAGAGAAGTTACATGAAATAACCTGTCTATACCGACAACATAAGGCTCTAATGACATAAATAAGCCATACATGTACGAAACCTTGGCGTTAATAAGAGTTTTAAGTAAAATAACCTGGGAAAGAAACAAACCAGACAAAACAAGAACCAACATTCTCTTAGAACTTTTATGAACATTCAAATAGTTATCAGAATCAGAAAGAAAAGACTGTTTTGATATTAAATCTTCGTGAAACAAAATCTCATCCAGTGCCCCTATCCACATAAGTGTTACACCGGGCTGGTTGTGCTGATATGTTTTTTGATAATCCTTATTTAACAAAGCATTTAGAAATGAATCAGATCTGATGTGCCATCTTGCAGCATCAGAATTTGAAATATCCTCGCCTAAAAGAGTTAGTCTTAAGGAGAGGAATAAAAATAAAAGAAGCAAAATTATAATTAAGTTTTTGCGTGTGTCAGAAAGAGAGAAAATCACTGCACTAGTTGACGGTACTGGTTTCATTAACCGGTACCGGTATAAAATTGATATTTTTATAAATGTAAGCTGAAGACAAAGGCACAAGATTAGGTTCTAAGACTTTAAAAGACTTAACCAAAGTGAAATCTTTGGAATCTGTAATGGTTTCATCATATTTTTTCCATGCCAAGTAGTAGTTTGGATACAATTCTTTAAGGGTTACATTTCTATACCTCTCAAAGGGTCTTGACATAATAACCACGTATTCATACATTTTCGGATCATACAAAACCTGATTAACCGCGCCTTGAGAAGAATAAACCAATACCTTCATAACTTTAATGCCGGAAACACTTCTAATGGGGTCTAGAGATGAATCAGTTATCAAAAGTTTAGGGTTTTGATTTTTTATGTTCTTTTTTGCCCAGTTAAAAGCTTCTATTTGAGGTGTAACTCTCCCTAGTTGATTTGAAATAGCAAAGGCAAAAACCGGATAGTTTAAAAAAGCAAGAATAAGAAATATATACATATATAAACGTAGTAAAAGTTGAGCCTTTGGTAAATACTTAATTAGAAAAGATATAAAATAAGAGCCATACAAAAATAAGATTGGTATGACAGGAAGCATCCATCTGTCCACTCTTCTAGTGCTAAAAGTGAAAAAGTAAAAGTACACGAGAATATTTGCTATTAAAAAAAGGTGGAAGTAAAAATCACTGTTTTCTTTGTGTCTTAATAGCACTCTGATGATACCGCCGAGAGAAAGTAAAAATATTAAAGGGGTTACTATGAAGCTTAAAGCAGATACATATTTAAAGGGTGAGAAATCAACTGAATCAAGAACTATACCGTTTTCCTTTAATCTCATTTCATTTACTCTTGAAATAAACCTTTCTGGTTCTTTAAAAGCGAAAGGATTAGATAAAGCATACGCAAGGAAAACAAATGTAGCAAAGAAAAGCACCTTCTCATAAGGAACTTTCTTATATAGAATTAATAAAAACAAAGGCAAGGAAATTAAGGCTGTTATTTTAGTTCCAACGCTAAATCCAAAGAAAATCCCAGAAAGCACTAGAAAGCGAAGATTAAATTTAGAATCGTGCAAAAATCTATAAAGAAAAAACAACGAGGCGAAAAGAAGCACTGTCAGCATAATATCCGCATTTAGATAATGGGAATGAACCACCAGTTTCCAATTTAAAGCGACAAATAATACGGTAAACATAAACCCAAGCTTATCCTTAAAAATTTTCAGGTAGAGTAGGGGAATAAGCATTGAAAGAAGGTACGTCAAAAGGGCGTTTGATAACCTTAACGTGACGTAAGAGCCATAAATGTCTATATCTCTTCCAACAAGTTTAGTAAAAATCTTATAAATTAAAATAAAAAAGAAGTTAAGATATATGGAAAACGTCCCGTAAATAAAATCATCAGGCGAGAGTGCCGAAAAGCTTCCTGTCCGTGTAATATTTTTAATCCTGTAAGAGTTTTCTATTGCGAAATTCCCAAGCTTATCTTCATCAGCGTATGTAATATTTGGCAAACCAAAATCAATACCCCATAATCTTAATAACAGCCCAATTAAAACGATCAATGCTAAAATCCATTGCTCTTTTTCTAGCTTCATTAACTCTGTTTTAATTTTTATAAAGAACGATATCATCAGCTGATTATATTATATCCTTGCATAAACACATATTTCTGTTTTAAAATGCTTTAACAAGTCTATATGCCTTTTGAATTACCCAAACTTCCTTATTCTTATGATGCGCTTGAACCATATATAGACGCAAGAACGATGGAAATCCACCATTCAAAACATCATAATGCCTATGTTACAAATCTTAACAGTACGCTTAAAGACTATCCCGAACTTTCATCTAAAAGTCTTGATGCAATTCTTTCTAACCTAAATGACATTCCTGTGCCTATAAAAGCAGTAGTAACAAATAACGCGGGAGGCCACTTCAACCATTCATTGTTCTGGCCCCTTTTGAAGAAGAATGGGAAAAAGGAACCCGAAGGCAAGCTTAAAAGTGCTATTAAAGAGAAGTTTAATTCTCTGGAGAGCTTTAAGGAAGAGTTCACAAAAGCCGCAATGGGAAGGTTTGGAAGCGGTTGGGCATGGTTAAGTTTTGATAAGCAGGTGGGCCTTGTGATTCATTCAACCGCTAACCAGGATACCCCACTGGCCGATAACCTTAAGCCTTTGCTCGGACTTGACGTCTGGGAGCACGCATACTATCTGCTTTATCAAAACAGAAGAGCGGATTACATTAGCGCCTGGTGGAACGTGGTCAATTGGCAGGAAATAGAAGAAAGCTATCAAAAAGCAGTTGATTAAATTCATCAGAGCTAACGGAAAACTAATATCAACCCCCGCCTTCTTCCCCGATGCCACCAGAGCAGTAATCAAATCTCTTACTCCTCATGACTTAGCTGACGCAGGTGTTGAGGGTATTGTAATTAATACATACCATTTATTATTCACTCCAGGTTCCAAGATAATTAAAAAAGCAGGCGGTGCTCATAAATTTATGAATTTCAAAGGTCACATAATTTCCGATTCCGGTGGCTTTCAAATGCTTTCTTTAATCCATAAGAGTAAAAAATTCGGGAAAATAACCGATAAAGGCATTAAACTTACATATCCAGGCTTTAAAGAAGTGTTGTTTACACCCGAAAAATGCATAGATGCGCAGTTTGACCTTGGTTCTGACATAATGATATGCCTTGATGACTGCCCTGGCATAGACGCTTCAAAAAAAGAAATAGACGAATCTGTTGAAAGAACAGTTAAATGGGCAGAAAGGTGTAAGAAGAGGTTTCAAGAAAACCTTAATAAGAATGGAAACTCAACCAACAGACCTTTACTTTTTGCTGTCGTGCAGGGAGGAAGCTATACAGCCCTTAGAGTAAACTGCGCAAAGGCGCTTGTAAAACTCTCCTTTGACGGTTACGCTTTCGGGGGTTGGCCCATGACACGTAAAAATGAGCTTGATATCAAATTTCTTAAACTTGTTTCAGACAATACACCAAAGAATTCTGCAAAATATGCGTTAGGAGTGGGAAAACCTGAAGAGATTGCAAAATGCGTTAAAATGGGCTACTCCATCTTTGACTGTGTTCTTCCAACAAGAGACGCTAGGCATAAAAGACTTTATGTTTTTAATAAGAATCCCTCAAAAACAAAAGATCTCACAAAAAGAAGCTTTTATGGTTATCTGGACTTAGGAAAAACGATGTATTCCAATAACAAAGGCCCGATTGATAAATATTGTTCATGCTATGCATGCAAACATTACACAAGAAGTTATATTCATCACCTCTTCAAAATAAAAGACAGCCTTGCGCACAGACTCTGCACAATTCATAACGTTTATATGTACACAACAGTCATCAAAAGAATAAGAGAACTTGGGTAATATGATATTATTCCAGCATGCGAATATTAGGCGTAGATCCTGGAACCGCCACTACAGGAATAGGAATAATTGAGGGTGAGAGAAATTCCGGCTTTAAAAGCATCAGTTACACCTGCATAAAAACAGACTCAAAGCTCCCCATCGAAGAAAGATTAAAACTAATATATGACAGCCTAGATGCAATAATAAAGGAATCTAAACCGGATCTAATCTCTGTAGAAGAGCTTTTTTTCAACTCAAACCCAAAAACTGCTATGTCGGTTGGCAGAGCCTGTGGAGCTATAATACTTTGCGCCTCGCATAATAATCTTAAAGTTGTAGAGCACACACCACTTGAAGTAAAATCCGCAGTTGTAGGTTTTGGCCACGCCGAAAAAATACAAGTTCAAAAAATGATAACTAAGCTTTTAAAACTGAGTGAGATGCCAAAGCCAGATGATGCTGCCGATGCCCTTGCTATAGCGTATTGCGCGGGAGTTTCTTTAACAAGATAAATGATCGGTTATTTAAAAGGGAAAACAGTAAAACTTGATGATACAAGCGTAATAGTTGATGTAAACGGCGTGGGTTATAAAGTATTTCTCTTAAGTAACACAATTTCCACTCTCACAAATAACAGCATAAATGAATTTTATGTCCACACACATGTTAAGGAGGATCAACTCTCTCTTTTCGCATTTCTTAAGCATGATGAACTTAAAATTTTTCAACTTCTTCTTGAGGTTTCAGGCGTCGGCCCTAAAACCGCCCTTACGATATTATCAAGTTTAAAATATGAAGAACTCATCTCCGCAATACAAAAAGCCAAAGTTGGAGAGTTCACAAAAATCAGCGGAATAGGAAAAAAACTTGCCCAAAAAATAATTCTTGAGCTCCAAAACAAAACCGGTAAAGTATCCGACTTGGACTTATCCATAGGCTCCTCCGATAACGAATTAATTGAAACTCTGTTAAATCTGGGGTTTACAAAGAAAGAGGCGTCAAACATGACTTTAGGTATAGATAAAGATCTGCCTCTGGAACAAAAAGTTAAAATTAGTTTAAAAAAAGTCAATGAAAAAAAGCGAAACTACTGAAAATCTTGAAGACAAAGAGCTGGATACAACCCTTAGACCAAAAAAACTGGAGGAATTCATAGGTCAAAGAGAGGTTGTGTCAAACCTGTCAGTTTTTATTAAGGCCGCCAAAAAAAGAGGCGAACCCATTGATCATATCTTGTTTTATGGTCCTCCTGGAATAGGTAAAACTACCCTGGCTCTAATAATAGGCAATGAATTTAATGCGAGCGTGAAAATAACTTCCGGACCAGCAATCGAAAGAACGGGAGATCTTGCTTCTATACTTACTAATCTTGAAGATGGGGATATTTTATTTATTGATGAGATTCACAGACTAAACAAAACCATTGAAGAAATCATCTACCCTGCTATGGAAGACTTCGCTTTGGATATTATTTTAGGAAAGGGGCCGTCGGCAAGAACGGTGAGGATAGATCTTCCTAAATTTACATTAATTGGCGCCACAACTAAAGTCGGAAGTTTATCAAACCCCTTAAGAGATAGGTTTGGAACGATTTTAAAACTTAACTTCTACAACCAAGATGATCTAAAAAAGATTGTGAGCAGATCGGCTGAAATTCTTGGTTTAAGTATTGATGGCATAACTTCCGAGATTGTAGCCAAAAGAGCAAGGGGAACTCCAAGAATAGCAAACAGGCTTCTTAAAAGAGTCAGGGATTACAGCGAGGTTCAAAATAAAGAAATTACAGAACCGTTTATACTTAAAACCATGGAAAAACTTGGTATAAATGATATGGGTCTTGACCTTGAAGATGTGAAGTACTTAAAACTTATTGCAGATAAATTCAATGGGGGGCCAGTTGGCCTAACTACCCTCTCCGCCGCATTATCGGAAGACACGGAAACAATAGAGGACTATATAGAGCCTTACCTACTTCAACAAGGGCTTATTACAAAAACAACTAAGGGAAGATATGTCAACCTTGAACGACTTCCTCATGCTTTGATTTAAGAAAATCAATAAGGTCTTCAAAAGACTGGATAATTAATCTAAAGGGAGCTTCTAAAATAAAATCAAAGATGAGCGTAAAGAAATTAAATCTGGCCACACCCATTGAAAGGCTTTGTCCGACCTTTAAAATAGGAAGAGCAATAATATTTAAAACAGCTTGCCCCAGATTATCTTTTTTTGGAATTATTTCAAGATCCTGGCATCTTGCTCTGATATTCCAGGCAAAATAACTAAGAATGGAGACAAAAAATATAAAGATTACAATACTGGTAAAGTTAAAACCAAGATTTGAAAGAATTAAAAATATCACACCATAAACAAGTAAATAAAGAACAGCGTAAATTAGTCCCATCCAGGGCTTTTCCGCGCCAGGAACTAAAATCTTCTTCCTGAAAGATTTTTCTTCTTGATCACTTAAAAACATCCTGTCTTCGTAAACTATTGATTTTAAAACCTGATGAATTCTATCGTTATTTTCTCTTCCCGGTATTGTTATCCTTTTTGCAATAAGGTAAAAAAGAACAACGGGAAAGGCTGTATTAATAGTGAGTGTAAAGTAATTAATACGTTTCATAAAAATAAGATCAACAGGAGCTTCAATTAAAATGGCAAGAAGCATTTTAGTGATGAACAAGTATCCTAAAGTTCTTGTTATTCTTAAAGTTAATTTTCTTTTAAGCTCACTGTAGTATTTTTTAATGTAATCTTCGGATTTGTCTCTTAAAAAATTAGGGTTAGTTAAAATCAACTCAAGCCTATCTGGATTTTCCTCCAACACACCCTCAAGTACCTTAATCGGAGCTGACACCTTTCGAATCTGCATATACAAAGATTCCTGAACTTTGCTTTTTAATATACTGTCAACATAAGCCTTAGTTGAAGGAAGAGCGGTTACAACAGACTTGATTATTTCATGGCCTGGGTCCTGAAAAAAAGACGGGTAGAGAAATGTCATAGCGTGGTATCTTAATATTGAGTAATCTGATTTTACTAAAGCTTTATGAGACGCAATAAAAACATGCAAACTTTCCTGTTCGGAGGAAAGGTCAAGTTTGGAGTCTCTTAATACGTTTAGTATATATTGTGAAAGAAGCTTAACAAAAATTTCAGGCTTATATAAAGGATCCAAAATCTTTTCTATTTCCGACGCGGCAACGCCAAGAAGCCAGTCCCAAGTTTTGGAGAGTTCGGGAATCCTTAATTCGTTTAAGACTTGCTTTGAATAGGCGTACTTCTCAAGGACCTTTGATATCTCCTCAACTTTGGAATCCGAGATTTTTGTATCGTCTTCGTACGCTCCTCTAATTAAATCTCTTATTAATAAATCAGCTACTTCATCAGGATTTGATCTTGAAGTTAAAGAAAATCTTAAAAATCTCTGGATAGCAAATCTTCTGATTAAATGCTCGTCTTTAAAATCAATTGTATTTCTTATTCTTTCATAGATAGCCGAAAGAAAAGATGTAGCTTCACTGACCTCAAATTTTCTTGTTTTAACAGCCCTGATGCTTTCTTCGTAGGCTCTTCCAAGCTCGTCTATTAAAACTTTAGCATTCTGATTCCTAATTTCTTCCATACATCAATTATATTAAAATTTGGTCTTTTTTGCATGCGCCCTTAGCCCTTTTGCCTTCCTTTATATCGGAGAGCTACAAGGGCTAAAAAGCATTTATTTTTGATTAAAAACCATCAAGATAAAACAGATTCCCAAACTTATGCCATTGGGCTATCAAGAGAATCAAATGTTTCCTTATTAACAAATTTAGTTAGATTCACCATATCCCCATCAACTTTAGTTGAAGCAACTACTGCGTACCTTGTCATTTTATTTCCACCTTTTCCAGTTACATCAAAAATTTTTTTCTTAAGATCGGATGTTGGAACTTCTACTTTTTTTCTATGTTTGACTGAATAAAACTCCACTAAAAATCACCTCCTTAAAAATTACGTAACTAATATTGTTCTATTTACGGCTCATTGTCAAGGAAAAACAAGAAATTCATTAAAAACTTATTGAATATATTAAAAGTTGCTTTAGAATACAATCTTGATATGGACCAGTCTTTATCCGAAAACTTAGATTCCGAATTTGGTGAAACACCAAAATTTATCGGTGTCTTATACTCTGATGTAAAAAGAGAATACTTTCCCTCCGAGGAACAATATATTTCAGAAGTTGGTGTAATAGAAGAAGCAAGGGTGGTTTCCGAGTACCTTGAAAAAATGGGTATAAAAAGCAAAATTTATCCTGGCAACAGTGAACTTTCTAAAATGCTTATAGAGGATAAACCGGATATTGTTTTTAATCTTGTTCAATCCGTAAAAGGTCATGAAGAGATGTCCCCAACAATTTCAGCTCTTTGTGAGCTTTTGGAAATTTCTTATACAGGGACAGGAACTTTCGGGCTTTCAATCACTTACAATAAATATTTCACTAAAAAACTTCTGGAGCTTATTGGGCTTCCGGTTCCCAGGTATCAGCTTTTCAACACACCTAATGATCCCATAGATGGTCAGTTAAAGTTTCCATTAATATCAAAGCTAAACGAAATACACGGAAGCGTAGGTATTGATGAAACATCAGTAAGCGAGGATGAAAAAACTCTTAGACAAAAATTAAGAGAGTTAATGTCAATTTACAAACAACCTGTGATAGTTGAAGAGTTTATTGTCGGGAGAGAAATTACATGCATACTTCTTGAGGGGACAAACAAAAAGGTTTACTCCGGTGAAAAATTACTTCCTGATGTTCCGGGAACCAAATACAAATTCGCCAGTTTTTTTTATCAATGGCTTGATGAAAAACCGGGGCAATATATAAAACATGATGGAGGAGACCTTCTAAGAGATTATATCAAATCGGCTTTTGATATCTTGAAAATGGATGACTATGCCAAATTTGATTTAAGACTTGATGAGTCGGGAAGATACTATTTCATTGACTGTAATGCTAATCCCGCATTTGGCCCAAAGGAATTGGATATAGCAATTGGAACAATTCTTGACTTATATGGAATCACATTTGAAGAAGTATTAAAAAGAATTATTACAAACACACTTAAGGATGAATCTTTTAAAGTTCCCTCCATTGTCCCTTCCAATGGAAATTAATTCCGGAATGTGGTATTAATTTCATAATGCCTAGGACCAAAACACAAAACAAGCAGGTTAGCGGGGAGAAACTGGATGTAAAAGAAACTTCGGAAAATAAGGATACTATTATCAAAGTTCCAAGGAAAAGAAGAAACAAGGATACAGATTACCTTTCGGATGTTGAACTTGAGGAATATGAATCAAGAACACCCGATGACGCCTTTGACAGCTAAAAATGCCTAACCTTCTTCATGTCGTAAGATCAATGAGAATATTCACCGGCGAAATTCACCCCACGTCACTTTATATTTATGATGATTACATGGTTTATGTAAAAAGAGGAATCATTAGAAGAAATGAAGCCACGATTTCATATAATCATGTGTCACAGGTTTATTTAAGGAGGGGATACCTGGCTTCAAGTTTGGAAGTTATAAATACTGGAGGCGTTGAGAATATTCTTGTTAAATGGTTACCCATAGAGCAGGCCGCAAGAGCTAAAAAACTGATTGACCAGAAGATTTTCCACACGCATGCAAGAATAACCGGTAAACATCAGGACATGGGAAGAGAAGTTCCTGATTTTGAAAGAAAGCTTGCAAGGCTTAAAGAGCTTAAGCTTAAAGGCACTATTTCAAGGGGGGAGTTTGAAAAAAGAAGAAGGGAAATGCTAAAATCCGTATAAGAACTTAAGTGCCAGGCGGGAGTAATTCAGTGGTAGAATGTTTGCTTTCCAAGCAAAACGTCGCGGGTTCGAGTCCCGTCTCCCGCTCCAAAGTGACTGGGATACATAGAAAGTTACAATAATGACTAAAAAATTAGCGTTTATTTTTGTGACAGTTTTTGCTTTATTCTTCATCTCTCTAACAATCTTTTTTTATAACGAATTAAACTTACCTAAATATTCTGATATTCCCATTATAACCAGTGACAATATCAGTATTAATAAAAAAGACTTAAATAAAATTCTTGAAAATATGAAAGAATCATCTGTTAATTACATTAATTGTAACGACACAAAAACTTATTACAGCAACCAACTTAAACTATCATTTATATGTCCTGAAGATTTTGTGATATACGAGTGCAAAAACCCTAATTATGAATCTCTTGATGAAAAAGGAGTATATAGCTAATAACTTAGTGATCCATCAAGTAATAGAATACGAAGGCGCCAATGAACCACCTCATTCTGAATTTGTAACTTTTAAACATAATAATCAGTACTTTCAAATTGGGTTCTAGGCGTAGAACTGATAAATACATTCAACCAAGTTATTAAGACCTTAAAATTTGATGATGATTAATTGGTTCTGGTTGGGTAATTCCTGAAAGAACTAAAAGAAAAGTTTGATGTTAGTTATCGGTTGATTGTGGAGCGTTGCTATTGTTTCCAGGTGTATTATTGTTATTTCCTCCACTCGCATTATCCGTGCCATCGTTAGCACTTTGTTGATCTTTATTCTTATCCTTCTTTTCCTTTGTGGGTTCAGGTGTAGGAGTAGGAGTTGGAGTCCTAGTCGGTCTTGGTGTGGGAGTAGGCGTAGGGGTTCTTGTTGGCCTCGGGGTTGGTGTTTGAGTTGGCGTTGGATCGGGCTCGTCTCCATCCCCTGATCCAGAACCTCCCCCACTATTGCCCCCGCTATTTCCTCCTCCGCCACTGTTACCTCCACCGGTATTGCCACTACCCCCTTGGTTTCCTCCAGTGTTTCCACCGTCCGTATTGTCACCGCTACTATTATCACCGCTGCTACCTCCACCAGCACTCGGATTTTCAGGTTTATCTTCCTTATCCTTATCTGGTTTCCCGCCACCTACCGAATTATCACTTGAATTTCCGTCCGAACCGCCGCCATTGGAATCATTATTGCCGTTTGAACCATTATCGGATCCGCTTAAAACGCTTGAACCCCCTTCATTTGTAATGGAATAAATAGACTGTGTGGGATCAGGGTAACCAGAAGGTGTAGCGCTTTCGCTAGCTTCAAGAATCCTTGTATCCGAAGTCCCCATTATACTTCCATCAGCATCTTTTTGAGGGGATATGAAACCCGCCAGTACAACCCCTGCTCCCGCGGTAAAAAGAAGAGAGGCTAACTTAATTGCGGGTATCAACTTTTTACCTAACATAAGTGGAAATAACACAAAGGCTTTCTTTCCGCTCATAACCGAAGCTCCCCTGACAAGCGCTTTCTCACCTTCTCTTACAACACGGTAAATCTTTACCGCCTCCGGAACGCCGCGAAGAAGCTTTGTACCGGCTGGTACGGCCCCTATTTCAGTTTTGTTCATTGCGAGATAAACAGCTTCGGTAAAAGATATATCTCCAGGTTCAGTTAGCGGCACAAGTCTAGCGGCCACATTTACAGGCTCTCCAAAGACATCGCCATCCTTGACACGAACTTCCCCGCTGTTAGCTGCTATACGAAACTTAATATTCTCTTCAGGGGATACTGTTGCATTGTGAGTGTTAACCTCCTCTTGAATCCTCTTAGCACACAAAACGGCATTTGTAGGGGATTCAAAAGTAAGCATATAGCCATCACCCAGATTCTTAACAATATTGCCGCTCTGCTCTTTAGCCGCTGTTGCAACAATAAGTTCTTGTACAGCAAGAAGGTTGTCAACTTGTGTACGGGATAAACCGGAAGTACGGCTTGTAAAGCCTTCCATGTCAGTAAAAAGGATAGTAAGGTTTCGGGTCTCCATGACTGCAATATACTACTATATTTTATCTCAATCAATAGCTCAATGTCTATACGTTTAAAGGGCTTTTAAGACGGTCAAATATTGAGTAAAATACACTTGCTTGCGACCGTAGCTCAATGGATAGAGCAATTCCCTTCTAAGGAAGAGGTTGCGTGTTCGACTCACGCCGGTCGCACCAAGAGTTTTGTAATTACAGTGAGAAACCTATAGAAAAAAGTAACGTTTGCCCAGGTGGCGGAATAGGCATACGCTTCACACTTAAAATGTGATGCCGAACAGGCGTGTGGGTTCGAGTCCCACCCTGGGCACCAAGATCAAATTACTGAAAAACATGGACGAATTTCTTTATAAAGTTCCATTAATAGGAAGCATTATAAAAAAACAGTACAGCTATTTCAGAAACCACATGGCCCTGACTGATCTATTTCATTTACTGGCTGGGTTCGGACTAGCGCTTATTTTCTTTACCAGTAGGATGCTACTTGGGTTTGTTATCCTCGGTTTTAGTATTTTGTACCATTTGTATGCGATACTTAAAGTCAGAGATTAGCCGTAAACTATGTTTAGCT
Organism: candidate division WWE3 bacterium RIFCSPHIGHO2_01_FULL_40_23; assembly: GCA_001772615.1. Taxonomy (GTDB): domain Bacteria; phylum Patescibacteriota; class WWE3; order UBA101185; family 2-01-FULL-41-18; genus 2-01-FULL-41-18. The sequence goes on from MEUZ01000004.1 coordinate 28,695, forward strand.
CCTTAACTCTTAAGGTTAAATTTGCTCTTTTCACTTTAGTACTTCTTGTACTTACCGGAGCAGTTTTGAATTACTCCGAATCTCTCAAACACAACAGTGAAAAGCTCCCTCCAGGGCTTGAGGAAAAACACAAGTTTAGAAAATGGATTGGAAAATGGAAGGATGAATTCCCTCAATTAGAGGCTGATACTTTTAAACAAATAGATGATGGAGAAATAATTTCCTCAACAAACCCAAGATACACGGTTGAAGAACTGAATTTGGAGAAAGTCCAAACCGAAATAGCAAAATACAAAGGTGAAAGATATGTTGTTATTGCACCTGACAAACTTCAACTTCTTAACTTCAGGGTGTTCTTTTCCAATAATAAGGAAGCAACCTCTTCGTATGTTTATTACTTTGGAATACGTGATGACAAAGTTTTGCATGGACCTATTTATGAATGTAAGAAAACAAGCTGCTATTTTGATAAACCATTTTTTGAGGGGCCTGATCTGTTCTACCTTCCGGAAGTGGAAGAAAAAGTTATTCCAAATAAAGCTATGAAAGGCGCAACATCCACTCCCGCTGTTTATGAACTATACCTGCATGAATTTGACCTCAAAGCCAACAAAAGAAAAACATATATCTCCACGCAACTTCTTACAGACTTCAGTAAAATACAAGAAGTCCTTGAAGACCTTTAATCCACTCCTAACTTAATACTTACAGCAAGATGTGATAAATTAAACATGACTACGGCGGGGTGTAGCTCAGTTGGCTAGAGCGCTACGTTTGGGACGTAGAAGTCGGAGGTTCAAGTCCCCCCACCCCGACCAAAGCTGAAAAACTTAAATGGTACAATATAAACTGTGATTCCTATTAAAGACAGTGAGCCATCAGGCATATTTCCTTTAGCAACTATATCAATAGTAATAATCTGCGCAATTATTCTATTTAACGAGATGTCTCAAGTTAACCTTGAGGAGTTTGTTTTTAAATGGGCACTGGTACCGTCACTTATTGACTTTTCAAACTTTTCAACACTTTATCCATTTGTGACATCCATATTTCTCCATGGCGGTTTTTTGCATTTTCTCTCCAACATGTGGTTTCTTCTGATTTTCGGAGACAATGTTGAAGCCTCTCTGGGAACAATTAAATATATTATATTTTTCCTACTAGCTGGTATATTTGCTTCCTTTGTTCAATTTTTATTTCTCGTAGGGAGTAATGTGCCAATCCTTGGAGCAAGCGGCGCCATAGCGGGGGTTCTTGGTTTTTATATGGTCGCTTTCCCAAAAAACAAAGTAGATACTTTAATTCCTTACATTGGCCTTATAACAACAATTCGTCTTCCCGCGCAAGCTGTTCTTCTAATGTGGTTTGTCACACAGCTCTTTAACGGGACTGCGGGATTTATTTCAGAAACATCAGCCACTTCAGGAATTGCATGGTGGGCTCATATTGGCGGGTTTATATTTGGAGCTTTTATAGGACTTCTACATGGAAACTCGAAAAGGTCTTTTAATGTTTAATTCTGCTGGAATGTTGTAGTCTCAATTATTTCAGAAAAATAACTTTCTTTAAGCTTTCTTACCTCTTCAGAATCCGTTGGGTTAAATAAAACTACATATCTTACTTTTATACTTGAGTTATAAGGAAATGGAACTTCCGACACAAAACTCGCTACGGATGAAAGGTCAGAAGAGAAATTAACTTCTTTATTAACGTGGGTACCGTAGACAACGACTGGCTTTAGATTATTCGTTAGTGGAGAAGTCTCTTTGTAGAAAACAGATCTTGAAGAAAAACTTACTGGGATAATGTACACATAGCCGAAAAGACCTTTTGAGGAGGTTAAAGATAAGCTAAGTGTAGCTCCTTTAACGGGGCTTTCAGACGCATTTAACTCTTTAATAAGAAGATTAGGGGGGTATTTAAAGCTGAAGTTGTGTTCAATGTCTTTATACTTTGCCCAGATATTCCTAGGCCATCTAATATTATCCCTGTTTATAACTCCATATACAGCAATACCCGCAAGTGCAAGAAAAGATATAATTAAAAGGGCAGATTTCATATGAGCTTTCTAACAACTATAATATACTCGCAAAATCCTTACTACAATGGTCTAGGCAATTTCTGACTTCCACACAATTTTGAACTTTTAGGAAATTATGGTATCTTTTTCACATCTTATGAAAAACTTTCTGCCCGGAAAAGATTTCACGCTTGTTGCCGCGTGGTTTTTTGCGTCCAATATGATTGTTCTAGTTTTAATTATTATTCTTCTTTCGGTTCCAACAGGCGCGAGAAGTACAAATGAGGAAAATATCACTTATTCGGTCTTTTCTTCAAAACCTCCGGTTAACGCCACAATATCCGATTCAGTAGAAATAGATGATGCCAGGGCTGCAATTATTGATCAATATTTCAAAGAACATAAGTGCCCGCTAGCTGGAACCGGGCGAAAAATGGTAGAGCTTTCGGATGAACATAACTTTGAGTTCTGGTGGCTTCCTGCTATAGCGTGGCAGGAGTCATCCTGCGGAAAAAACATCATTGATGGCTCCTATAACGCGTGGGGATATGGTATTTATGGTGACAACGCAAAAAAATTCTCGAACTGGGATGAAGCCATGGAAATAATAGCCAATGACCTTTCCGTAAACTTTTTTGGTAAAGGCCTTGTAGAACCATGTGAGGTTGAAAGAAGATACACACCCCCTTCTAAAGGGAGCTGGTGTAGAAGCATCAAATACTTTAAAGACGAACTTATCAACTACAAATCCCCCAATATTTAAATCTCCTTTAGTTAATCTGTGATAATATTTAAGCTAGGCCGGGATGGCGGAATGGCAGACGCGATGGGCTTAGAACCCATTGGGGTTTCAAAAACCCCGTGGGAGTTCAAATCTCCCTCCCGGCACCAAGATCACTTCTAAGCTAATTGGAATCTTCTAGAGCTAAAAAACCAATATAAAAGATTTGAAAGCCGCAGCCCGAGTTTATCGAGGGCGAGGCGGGGTCGCGAGCGTTAGAAACTCTTACGAACGAAGTGAGTTAGAGCTTCTTACAACTCGTGACCAAATCTCCCTCCCGGCACCAAGTAAAACTTACGCAAGGTCAATATTCCAAATCATTATAAAAAATTTCTTTACATTCCTGTAAATCCAGTAGAGAAGAAGATAAAGATGAATTACTGTTATAACTTTAGCGCTGACTTCTAAAGAATTATTTAAAAGAAAGGAATAAGCAGGCATGAGGAAAGAAAAACCTATATAGGAAAGAACAACAATCAAAGCAAGGTACGAAAGCTTCCATAAAAAATCCTGATAGAGAAAGGTTTGGGCTAAAATATCAATGAAAAAAAGGCAAGCGCCAGAAGCTAAAAGAGTTAACACAACTCTTAAAAACATACCAAGCTCCAGATTTCCAAAATATGAAACAAAAAGTAGATAAAAGGTTAAGGAAAAAAACAGTAAAACGAGATAATAAATTCCCTTCTCAAGAGTCTGCTCACTTGCCATACTTATTTCATAACACAAAAGCCGTGTTTACTTCAAGATTATATGCTAAAATACCGCGGTTATGGAAGTGAAAGTTGAAAAACTCCCAAAATCAACCGTTAAACTCATAATTAAAATTGAATCCGATAAAGTCAAGGAAACTTACCAGCATGTACTTTCGGAGTTCGCAGAAGAGACCGAAATGGAAGGCTTTAGAAAAGGCAAAGCCCCACTTCCTCTAGTTGAAAAGACAGTAAAAGAAGGTGACCTTAATGGAGAAACCATAAACCACCTGCTAAGGCAGTATTACACATCAGCTCTAAAAGAGCACATGATTAAACCCGTTGGTAATCCTAAGGTAATAATCAAGGCTTTCTCAAAAGACGCGGATTTCGAATTTGAGGCCGAAATTGCAGTTAAGCCAGATATAGCCCTAGGAGACTACAAATCAAAACTTAAACAAGTCCATCTAAAGAAAAACCTTGAAAACAAAGACGAAAAGCAAAGCCTAAACATTGAAGATGTTATATTCGCTGTATCGGAAGTTTGCGAGGTGGAGTTTTCAGACATTTTGGTAGAAGAAGAAGTAAATAGAATGCTTGGGAGGCTCCTCCAACAAGCTGAAACCCTCGGATTAAACATAGAGCAGTACCTTTCAGCGCAAAACAAAACAGTTGAACAGCTGCGAAAAGAGTATGAGGAAACAGCGAAGAAAAACATTAAAGCCGAGTTCGCTTTGTCTAAAGCAATTGAGCAAGAGGACATTAAAGTAGAGGATAGCGAAATAGAAGAAGCCATAAACGCTGTCCCTGACGAAAAAGTAAGGGAGGAACTTCAAAACGGGACAGACAGGTGGTATATTATCAGTATACTGGCTAAAAACAAGCTTATTAAAAAATTAATAGATGAAACGGAGGGTAAATAATATGTCAACTTCCAAAGGTCAACTAATCCCTGTAGTGGTAGAGAAAGATCCTAAAGGTTTTGAAAGATCGTATGATATATATTCAAGGCTTTTAAAAGATAGAATTGTTTTCCTTCAAGACCAAATAGACACTTTTCATGCAAATATAGTAATAGCCCAGCTTTTATTCCTGCAGGCTGAAAATCCTAAAGAGGATATAAAGCTTTATATAAACAGCCCAGGGGGAAGCGTGTACGCAGGAATGGCGGTTTATGACACTATCAAACACTTATCCTGTGACATTTCAACTATTGCAGTTGGGATGGCGGCGTCCATGGCTTCTTTAATACTCTCTGCAGGAACCAAAGGCAAAAGGTACGCTCTTCCTAACTCTATAGTTTTAATACATCAACCTCTAATGCATGGGCTTGAAGGTCAGGCTTCGGACATTGAAATTCATGCCAAAGAACTTTTAAGGTTAAAAGATATGAGCGCTGAAGTTTTGGCAAAAAATACTGGTCAGAAAAAGGATAAGATATTAAGGGATATGGATAGAGATTTCTTTATGACTGCAAAAGAGTCTAAAGAATACGGGATTATAGATAACGTGTTTGAAGAGAAGAAAGCTTAAGCTTGGTGGGTCTGTGCCACGTTAAATTTGCGAAAGCAAGTTTTCACGTGGTGGGTCTGATAGGACTCGAACCTATGACCTTCTCGATGTCAACGAGACGCTCTAACCAACTGAGCTACAGACCCCCGCAACCTTAACTATATTAATTAATTACCCTCATTAAATCAACTTTAAACCTTCTAGATACGAAATCACATTTTACTTGACAGGAAACCTATAGTCCGTATAATTAGAGAAACTTTAGAGATCATTAAGGAGAAGACAAGATGGAGCTCTATCTTTTGTTTATCGGGGGTATAACCCTTGTGGGAATTACCCTTTTCCTTGGGGTTTGGGCTTTGTCCAGGATCAGGGTGAGCCTTCCCGTCACGAGTCTGCCGAAAATCAAAGGGCCTCCTCGGCTTAATGAGCAACCCGCGAAGGCAAAGATCCTTTCTGCATGGAGGTCGGACAAAGGCGCACTGGTTATTAATACTGCTTCTGCACGTAAGTTCCCTACGACTGCACCAAAGGCTAAAGGCCATGGCTACCGCAAAGCAATGAAAATTGTGAAGGGGCGGGGTAGGCATCCTCATCTCCACTCAAGAAACGCGCTCAAGTGGGCACGTTTAACTCTTAGAACCGCGTAGAACATCTAAGACCGTCGCACACGCACCTGTGGCGGTCTTTTTACTTAAAGATCATCCAAATTTAAACTATCTTCAACTTTAAATTTTCCAACCATTGTTCTGACAAGTTTAATAAGAGTTGCTCCTGTACCCATCTTTTTACCAAGATCATGAGCCAAGGATCTAATATATGTTCCTGATTGACATACAACTCTAATGGAAAGGACAGGAAAATCCTTTTTGACTTTTTCAACTCGTTTTACCTCAAATCCCTCAACTTTAATATCCTTAATCTCAACTTCTCTTACGGGAAGAGCTGTATAATTTTTAACCCCAGATCTTGCAATGTCATACAGTCTTCTTCCTTTTACTTTAACTGCGGAATAAAAAGGGACCACCTGTTTTATCTTTCCCAAAAAAGAGCTGATAACTTCATTAAACTCATACGCTTTAAAAGCGGTTTCGGGATTCTCATAGACACAAGTTATTTTCCCTTCTAAATCATATGTGTCCGTTTCAATTCCAAAGGCAATCCCCGCGTAATATTCCTTCTCAAGATGCATGTAGGAATTCTGATTTTTAGTTTCCTCATCTGTTAGAACAATAAGAACTCCTTCAGCCATCGGGTCCAAAGTTCCTGCATGTCCGGCTTTTCTAACACCAAGCTTTTCCTTCACTATTTTAACGACATCAAAACTTGTGAACCCTTTTGGTTTAAAAACATTCAAAACTTCGCCCATAACACAAATATATCAAATAAGACCTACAAACCGACCTAAGCCGGGTACTATAGACTCCCCATGTGATACAATACATCCCGCGGGCAGAAAGCCCTATTTTTTATGACCAAAACAAGAAACGACATTAGAAATATCGCAATAATTGCCCATGTTGACCACGGAAAGACCACACTCGTGGATGGAATGCTAAAGCAAACTAAAGTTTTCAGGGAAAACCAGGCTGAAATGAACCAGGATACAATTCTTGATTCAAACCAACTTGAAAGAGAAAAAGGAATTACAATCTTTGCCAAAAATGCGTCTATTCACTACAGGGGCATCAAAATAAACATAATTGATACCCCGGGTCATGCAGATTTTGGCGGAGAAGTGGAAAGGGTTTTAAACATGGCGGACGGAGCACTATTAATAGTTGATTCATCGGAAGGGCCAATGGCCCAAACCAAGTTTGTTCTAAAGAAAGCTCTTGATCTAAACCTTAAGATTATCCTTGTTATAAATAAACTGGACAAAAAAGACCAAAGATCGAAAGAGGTTTTAAAACTCACGGAACACCTTTTCCTGGACCTCTCCAAAAATGATGAACAACTTCATTTCCCCGTAATTTATGCTATTGGAAGAGAAGGAAAAGCCTACAGCTCATTTGAAGACTTCAAACAAAATAAATCTCAAAATCTTATTCCGCTCCTTGATAAGATAATTGACTTTTTTCACGGTCCGAATGTCAGCGAAACAGACCCCTTTCAAATGCTTGTTACTTCTCTTGATTTTGATTCACATCTTGGAAAACACGCAATTGGTAAAGTGTTGTCAGGTAGCGTTAAAAAAGGAAACGAGCTAAAACTCTTTGGTAAACATGAGTCATCCCTAGTCAAAGTTGAAAAAGTTCTCGTTACAGAAGGTCTCTCAAAATTAGAGGTGCCTGAAGCAAAGGCCGGTGAGATTGTAACACTTGTCGGAATTTCCGGTGCCAAAATCGGGGATACTATTGCAGGTAAATCCATAGAAAAAGCGCTTCCTAGAATAGAAGTTACTGAACCAACTTTAAAAATAACAATCGGAGCAAACACTTCACCTTTTTCAGGACTTGAAGGAAAGTATGTTACTTCAAGAGTCCTTGGTGAGAGGCTAATGCAGGAAGTTGAAACAAATGTAGCTTTAAATGTTGTCCCTAATCCAAATGGCAATGACTTCATTGTGTCTGGAAGAGGCGAGCTTCATCTTGCAGTATTAATTGAAACCTTAAGAAGAGAAGGATTTGAACTTCAAGTTTCAAGGCCCGAAGTTATATACAAAGAAAAAGACGGAAAAACGCTTGAACCCATAGAAGATGTAATTATTGAGGTTAAAGATAGTTTTATAGGAAATATAACATCTGAAATGGGCGGGAGAAGAGCAAAACTTCTTGATATGAAAAGCGATGGGAGCGGGAATACGCATCTGGAATATAAAATACCGGTGAAAAATCTTCTTGGCTTTAGATCACAGTTTTTAACCCTGACCAAAGGGACAGGGGTAGTTAATACATCATTTCATGGCTATGAACCTGCTTTGGAATTTAACACAAAACTAAGAAACGGTGTTTTAATAGCTTCGGATTCTGGTACTGCGACTCTTAACGGTCTGGAAGTAGCGCAGGGTAGGGGAGTAACTTTTATTTATCCAGGAACAAAAGTGTATGAAGGGATGATTATTGGATTAAACACAAGAAGTGAAGATATTGAAATAAATGTTGTAAAAGAAAAAACGCTAACTAACGTGAGAAGTGGAAATGACGCACGAGGTATTCTCCTTTCCCCTCCAAAAATATTAAGCCTTGAAGAAGCGCTCACCTTTATAGAAGGAGATGAGTTGTTAGAAGTTACTCCCAAAAACCTACGGCTTAGAAAAAGAATTCTAAAGAAAGACTTAAGATACAAATCAAAAAGATAGGAAGCGAAACGCCAAATGATACGTCAACGCTTCCCATTCAATCTATCAAGCTCGCGCCTTAATTCTTCTTGACTCTTCCCACTTAAGTTTTTCCCGTTTTCGTCCCCTTTGTACTTGATGATAACGGCACCCGATCTTCCAATACCATTCAAGAGTGAAAGTTCGTGCGCAACTACCACAACATGAACCTTTCCTTCCGCTCCCAATTTCTTAATGAACCAGCCGACGCCTTGGTAGTAAACAACAATTACCAAGTCCCATCTTTGCTCCTCCAAAAATCTTAAAGCCTCCCTAATTGACCCGGCAACAACAGTTTCAAATCCTTTCTCTTCCACTATCCGGATCAAACTCACATCAATGCGAACAAATACTTCTCCCTTAGCTTCAACTAACAAGCATCTTTTATCCATGGTCCTCTCCTTCTGTTATAAAGATCATTATTATCAGGATTTACTAAAATGTATAGTAGTGCCTTGACTTAAGTTTTATAACACGGTTTAATATCCTAAATGATTCTTGACTATTCAATACATGAACTTGTAACCCTTTTCACCACAACCCCGTAAGGGGTAATAAATTCACACACCAGCTTAATATTTTTCTAATCATTAAAAAGGTATAAAATGATTTATAAGGACACTATGAGCAAAATGAAAAAAGAATTAAAAAATGATCCGCTAATGCCGATGAGACATTCCTGTGAGCATGTTTTACATCAGGCTATGGTTGAACTTTATCCAGGATTAAAAAGAGCAATGGGTCCGGCAACGGCCGAGGGCTTCTACCACGATTTTGATTACGATGGAAAAATATCGGAAGAAGACTTTTCTAAAATTGAAGAGAGAATGACAGAAATTATTAGGAGAGACCTTCCCTTTATCAAAGAAGAGATATCCGTAAATGAAGCCAAGAAATTATTTTCAGATAACGAGTACAAACTGGATTGGATAAACGATATAAAAGACAGGGGAGAAAAACTAACGATTTACTGGACGGGAAAACCCCACGAAAAAGGCTCCAACGTTGACCTTTGCGCCGGTCCTCATGTCTCTTCAACGGGAAAAATCGGCCCATTTAAACTCTTAAGCATTGCAGGCGCCTACTGGCATGGAAATGAAAAAAACAAAATGCTTACAAGAATTTACGGTACCTGCTTTGAGAAGAAAGAAGATCTTGATAAGTACCTTAAGCAACTAGAAGAAGCCAAAAAAAGAGATCACAGAAAGCTTGGTCAGGAACTTGACCTTTTCTCGTTTGCGGATGAGGTTGGCCCGGGACTTGTCCTTTGGTCACCAAAAGGCGCCATTATAAGAGAGGAGCTTGAAAAACTTGCCAAAGAAACCGAAAAAAAGTTGGGATATCAAAGGGTTGCAACTCCCCATATAGCAAAGCACACACTCTTTGAAATATCAGGACATCTTCCTTATTACAAAGACGACATGTACAGTCCCATGATGATAGAAGGCGAGGAATATTACCTTAAAGGCATGAACTGCCCTCACCATCATATGATCTATAAGTCCAAAAAAAGATCGTATAAAGAGCTCCCTCTAAGATACGCTGAATACGGAATGGTTTACAGGTTTGAACAATCAGGCGCCTTATTTGGATTAATGAGGGTAAGAAGCATTTGCCAAAATGACGCTCACATATATTGCACGGAGGAACAGGCTGAAGAGGAATTCCTGAAAGTTTTAGAGCTTCATGACTTTTACTATAAATTATTCGGATTAACAAGAGATGATTACTATATAGTTATGGGCCTTCCCGATCCCAAGAAAAAGGATAAGTACCACGGTGATAAGGCTTTGTGGGATAAAGCGGAAAAGCTGATGAGAGGCGCAATAAGTAAATCAGGCATGCACTCGGTTGATGATATAGGTGGCGCGGCGTTTTACGGTCCAAAAATAGACATAAATATTAGATCAGTAACTGGTAGAGAATTCGGAGCCTCAACCAACCAGCTTGACCTTTACATGCCGGGGCGATTTAACCTTACGTATACTGATAAAGACGGGTCAGAAAAGCTTTGCGTTGCAATCCACAGAGCTCCGCTTGGTTCACATGAAAGATTCATAGGCTTTCTAATTGAGCACTTCGCGGGTGCATTCCCCGTGTGGCTCTCACCGGTGCAAGTAAAAATTATCCCGATTTCAGAAAACGAGCTTTCCTACGCCCGTAAAATTGAAGCAAACCTTGATGAAGCCGGGTTAAGGGCAGAGGTTGATGATAGATCTGAAACAATGCAGGCAAAAATAAGAGACGCCCAGCTTCAAAAAGTGCCTTACATGTTTATAATTGGGAAAAAGGAATCGGAAGCTGGTACCATAAGCATTAGGTTGAGAACAGGCGAAAACATTCCTGATGTAAAAGAGGACGAGGCCATAGGCAGAGTTTTAAAGATGTATAAGGAAAGAAGCCTTGATCTCTAAAAATGATACAAACAACCATACCGTTAGTGAGTAATCCTGATGAAAATACACATTAAACAAAAACGCTTCAAACTTAAGTCTTTCTTCAGATTGCCAACGTTACTTGGCAGCTTTGTTATTATAATAGTCCTGCTTGTTATTTTCATTCGCCTCACACTGTCGCCTGCGGCGGCAGCCTGGTTCGATGACTCATACAGCTACCGTGTCAAATTCACCTTCACCCATGACACCGATATTTCCAGTGAGCGCTCTATCACCTACACCCTGGATACTCTGGAATTGACCACTGCCAATATCATGCAAGATGACTGTGACGACATCAGGTTCACCGATATCAATGGCAAGATCCTCCGCTTTCAGATGACCGGCTCCTGTAGTTCCGCCACCAACACTTTTGAAGTCGTCTTTCCCACGATTGTCAATGGCACCAACGTCGGCTACGCCTACTACTCCAACCCCGCCGCCGTCTCGGCCAGCGTCGACGTCTCCGACGTCACCGCTCTCACTCCCTCCGGCGGCGATCCTTCCGACTCCAACCCCACCGCCAATGACGAAGTCGGCCCCGGCCCCATCGCCTACTGGAAATTTGACGAAGGCGCCGAAAACACTTGCTCCGGCGGCAGCAATGACGCCTGCGACAGTGCAAGGGGCACAGGCGGTAATCTAGATTTGGCCTTCGATAACTCAGCCGGTACCACCCCAGACTACGTCACGGAAGACCGGTGTATTTCCGGCAAATGCGTGATTTTATACGACGACAACGACAACCCTTACCTCTACACCGCTAACGGCTTTCCATTTCCCACCACGGATTTTACATATTCTTTTTGGTTTCGCCATACCGACACGGCTACCGGTGCCGTAGACGCAGGCTGGCTAGTACTTTATACAAATAGTGATGGCTCAACCGAATTTGAAATCAGAATAGGTTCCAATCAAAACATCGTTGTAAACACCAACGGAGGAGCCAGCGAGATTACCAGCGTCGTCACCCTCGACAACGGCCGTTGGTACCATGTTGTCGCTACCAGAACCGGGTCCTCACTAAGCCTTTATCTCAACGGGATTCTCGACACTCAAGTCTCCAACGCCTCGGCCATGACCTACTCCGGTTGCTCGCTTATTATTGGCACGGACGACCAAGGAGCCGACTGTGCCGTTCCTCTTCTGGACGCTGATATTACTAACAATTTCACCGGCTCCATCGACGAACTCAAAGTCTACGATCGTGGATTGACCGCCGCCCAGGTCAAATCCGAGTACTTAATTGGCACCACAGCTAAGGGCAGCAGCGTTTCTATCTCCGCTCCCCAAGTCAAATATCTCTCCGATGAACTTGACGCTTACTGGCCAATGGACGAGAGCGGAAGCACCTCTCCGGTCGACTACAGCGGTTTTCAAAACACCCTCACACGAATCGCCAGCCCCACTATGGTTTCGGCAAAATTTGGTAACGGTGCCGACCTGGAGAGCGGCAGTTCCCAATACTTCACCAGATCAGACCGCATCGAGTATTCCATCACCGGCAGTTTGACTTTGGCTGCCTGGATCAAGCCCGAATCGGTTACTGCCTCTACCCTATTCGATATAGTAGGCAAGTTCGACGACGCCAATGAATCCTATCAACTCTCCCAATATGGCGATGAAATCCGCATGTACATCGACTCCAGCTCCAACTACGCCACCACCGACGCTGCCAATTTGGCCACCGGTACCTGGTATCATGTTGCGGGGGTCTATGACGCCACCAGCCAATCTGTCGCCATTTATATCAACGGTTCACTCGCCAGCTCCACCGTCACCGGAACAATACCTAGTGGTATCGGTAACGACGCCGGCGTCTTCCACATCGGCGCCGAGGATTCAACCACCGGCGGCGACGCCCCGGGAAACTTTTACGACGGGATAATCGACGAAGTTCGCATGTATAGCCGGGCTCTCCCGGCTAAAGACGTCTCCAGTCTCTACACCTTCGCCCCCGGCCCGGTCGGCTGGTGGAAGCTCGATGAAAATTCCGGGACCACCGCTTTTGATTCCAGTAACAAAGGCAACAATCTCACTCTCACCAACGGCCCGGCTTGGGTCCCAGGGAAACAGGGATCTGCCCTCGAATACGACGGTAATACCCAGTGCGCCATCAATTCCGCTACCTCCGGCATCGCCCCCATCACCGATATGACAGTCGCGGCCTGGGTCTACGCCCGCGCCCCCGCTGCTGACGACGACGCCATTATTAATCTCTCCGGCACCGACGAGACCGAAGCCGAGAACGTCAATTTCTACTTCTTTATCAATGACACCAATAATGTTTTACGCCTCACATGGGAGCACGGAGGGGGCGTCAACGACATCATCAGTTCCACCGTCGCCCCGGCCATCAAATCCGGACAATGGGTTCATTTCGCCGCCACCCGAAACACCTCCACCAACGAAGTCATGTTCTACGAAAACGGTATCCAGCTGGGAACCACGGTTTCTTACACCAACGACCCCTCCGGCGGCACATCCGACCAACGTCTAGACATCGGCCATGAAAGTTCCACCTGTCTCAGCGGAACCAATGAAGGCTTCAACGGCAAAATCAGCGACGTCATCGTCTATAACTACGTCCGTACAGGGAAGCAAATCATCGAGGACCTAAACGCCGGGCATCCGACCATAGGTACTGTTGGTTCCTATGTTGCCCATTGGGATATGGATGATGCCACCGGCACAATCGCCCAGGACACTTCTATAAACAATAACGATCTTACTCTTTCTACCGCTTCTTGGACTCTCCAAGGCAAGTTTAATTCAGCCTGGAATGGTAATGGGACTTCTCGTCTAGCACCGGCTTTAGGCAACAATCCCGATTTTGATTTCTCTGCCACTGAAGACTTTACTCTCTCCATCTGGTTTAAGTCGGATCTTGCCGGAAACCCAACTGCCACCGAATACCTAGCCGCCAATGGAGGACCTTCCGGTTCTGCAGGCTATGCTCTCTATGCTACTGACACCAATGGCTTTATTTGTTTTGGCATAGATGACGACGCCTCTTGGGGACCAGACGTTTCCGCCTGCACAACCTCCGATTACTATGACAATACCTGGCATCATATCGTAGGTGTAAGAAATGTCACAGCTGATACTATTTACATCTATATTGACGGAGTATTAAAAGGCCAGACTGCTGATACCACATCTGCTACCCTGGATAGTAACGGCACTTTTCGTCTTGGCGACATAGACACCGACGACGCGGCTTCCGGGGAGGAGTTGGCAGGCGATTTGGATGAGGTCAAAGTCTACCGCCTGGCCCTTTCAGCCTCCGATGTGAAGCTTGAATACAATCGTGCTTCAAGTTTAGTTCTCGGATCTCTCTCGACAGAATCCGACGGCTTGACCACGACCTCTTCAGCTGCCTCCGCCTTCTGCATCCCCGGCGATACTACTAGCTGTAATCCCCCAGTCGGCTATTGGAAACTGGACGACAACACCGGAACCACCGCCGTGGACTCCTCCGGTAATGGCAACAACGGTTCGTTCGTGGGCAGTCCTTCCTGGGGTTCAGGCTGCAAATCCGGTAGCTGCATTACCACCCAGATGAACGGGGTAGAAGACAACGTCAACATCCCAAATCCTGCTAACGATGTTTTCGACTTTCCTCCCGGCACAGATTTTACCGCCCAAGTTTGGGTAAAAATTATTAACAAGGAGGACTATGTCCAACCACTATTTAGGGGAGGTAGCAGCGTGGGAACAAATGGCTATGAGGTGGAGGTCCACACAACTACAAAACTGTCCCAATGTGGGTACGCGGACGGTACAACTAGAGATGTCGCTACCGGAACAACTGCCCTCGTTGACGGCCGATGGCATTTTATCTCCTGCGTCATGGATCGAAATGGCACAGCCACCGGAACAGTAGGACTCCACGTTTTTGTCGATGGGGTCTTGGAAGGTTCAGACACTAGCCTCGGAGCGGTTAATAACTTCGACAACACCCGAGCTATAGAAATCGGCGAACGCAGTAATTCTACAGAGTTCGACGGTTCCACCGACATGGCCGCTATCTACAACTACGCCCGTACCCGAGCCCAAGTCGCCTGGGACTTCAACCGCGGCGTGCCAATAGCCTATTGGGATTTTGACGAATGCCAAGGTGCTACCATTCATGACGCTTCCACCAAGTCTGATCTGCGTTCTACCGGCATAAACGGCACCATAACCCTGGGAGGGTCACCATCTTTAGGAGACTGCACCACTGCCGCCACTGCATGGGGCAACGGGGCCACAGGTAAATATAACTCCTCTTTAGATTTTGACGGTTCAGACGATTATATTCTTTTTGGCGACGTTCTTGATCAAACAACGAACGATTTCACTTTTTCAGCCTGGATTAAAAGGGGTGATGACACCACTAATCACGAAATAGTGTCAAAAGGCGGTGCGGCGGAACCAAGTTATTCCTTTGGCATAGATGGCGCAACCGACGTTTTAAGACTCATCGTAAGAGATAGCGGCGGACAAACCACTGCCGATAGTACCCGGACTGTCAACGACACCAATTGGCATCATGTCGTGGTAGTCGCAGACCGCGATGCCAACGCCACTTTTTATATTGACGGCACTCCAGCAGGGACCGTTGACATTTCGACCAGAACCGGCACTCTTGCCAATGGTGATAACTTTGAAATAGGACGTTCCCGTGATCAAACAACCGTCGCCAACGGATTAATTGATGATCTGCGTATCTTTAACTACGCTCTTACTGCCACACAAATCAAAATCTTATATAATCAAAGCAGTTCGGTTAGATTCGGCCCGGAAACAGGCACACCATAATAGAAGTCTTGATCTATAAAGGTATTTATGATAACTTAGCTTAGTTTAATGGATACAAAAAGGTACTTTACCAACGAAAAGATTAGAGCACAGAACCTAAGGATTATTAACTCCAAAGGTGAGAACATAGGGGTGGTGACAAAAGGGGAAGCTCTAAGGATGGCCAGGGAGGAAAAACTAGATCTTGTGGAAATAGCGCCAAATGCCAACCCTCCCGTAGCAAAGATCCTTGATTTTAAGAAGTTTTTATATACTGAAAGGAAAAAAGCTTCCGCCGCGAGAGCCCACTCAAAGCAAACTGAACTTAAGGAATTTAAGTTCGGGCCTAATATTGGTTCAAATGATTTAAATTTAAAGATAGGGAGGGCCAAAGAATTTTTAAAAGGAAAAAACAGGGTTAAATTTACGGTAGCTTTCAGAGGAAGGGAAAACGCTCATCCCGAAGTCGGGTGGGAAAAAATCAAAAAAGCTATTAGTGAACTGTCAGAGCTTGGGCATCCCGAAGCAGATCCAAGACTGGTTAACAAAATGATTAGCGTAACAATAGTCGCAAGTTAAAAATGAAATTAAAAAGCAAGAAAACACTCCAAAAAAGAATAAAAGTAACAGGTTCAGGAAAACTTTTAAGAAAAAGGATCAGAACATCTCATCTTAAGGTTAAGCTTACAGCTGGCCGAAAGCATAGAAAAAGAAGGTATGTCTTAGTAGCGCGTGGTTTTACAAAAACGTTGAAAAACATGCTACCTTACAATAGGAACTGATATGACAAGAGTAAAAGGTGGTTTTAAAACAAGAAGAAGGCACAAAGAAATTAAAAAGCTTGCTAAGGGTTATTATGGAAGCAGACACAGGCTTTATAAAAGAGCATCGGATGCAGTTTTGCATAGCGGTGAATACGCATTTGCCGGAAGAAGACAAAGAAGAAGAGATTTGAGAAGGCTCTGGATCACAAGAATTAATGCGGGTTTAAAACCTTTTAATATTAGATACAGCCATTTCATTAAGTTGCTTAAGGATAAAAATATTGAACTTGACAGAAAAATTCTTGCGGATTTAGCCGCAACGGATTCTAAAGCTTTTGAAGAAGTGGTGGCAAAGGTAAAACAATAGGCAATACTTGAAGGTCTTGCCTTTTTTAATCGCCAAGTTGGCCCTGGCAAAAGCTAGGGTTTTTTATTTTCTAAAGCTATAATATTTAGATTACATGACGTTTGAGAACTTGCTTTCGGAAATTAAAAAAATCTTAAAAAGCGTTGACTCGCTTAAATCCCTAAACGAAAAAAAACTTGAAATACTTTCCGGCAAGTGGAGTATTTTAAACAAATTAACTAAGGAATTATCTGAAAAAGGGGAGGGGGAGCGAAAAAATCTTGGAATAGAAATAAATAAACTTAAAGATGAAGTTGAACAACTTATTACCAAAAAAGAGCAGGAGCTATTTCATAAAGAGGACACAAAAGAAGAATGGTTTGATGCAACCCTGCCAGTTAAAAAAACCAAAATCGGCCACTTAAGTCCTGACACACAGGTTATCAGGATGATGAACGAGTTTTTTAAGTATCACGGTTATTCTATTGCAGAAGGGCCGGACATTGAGCTTGATTTATATAATTTTGAAAAAACAAATCTTCCCAAAGACCATCCGGCAAGAGACCTTCAAGACACTATTTACATAGAAAGTCCCGAAATACTCTTAAGAACACATACATCCAGCGTGGAAACAAGAATACTTTCAACTCATAAACCTCCTCTAAGATTTGTCGTTCCAGGCGTTTCTTTTAGAAATGAGATTATTAACCCAAGCAACCACGCAATATTCCAGCAATACCAAGGTGTCTGCGTTGACGAAAATATAAGCATGGCTAATCTTAAAGCAACGCTTGAAGAATTTGCAAAATTTCTGTACGGAGAGGATACCAAAACAAGGTTCAGAACAAAATACTATCCCGAGGTTGAACCCGGCGCAGGAATGGATATTTTATGCACTTTCTGCAAAGGAGAGGGATGCAGAATCTGCAAAATGCGCGGTTGGATTGAAATACTTGGGAGCGGAATGATTCATCGAAACCTGCTGGAAAAGTGCGGCCTAGATTATCACAAATGGAGCGGCTTCGCCTTTGGGATGGGATTAGATAGGATTATTATGACCAAGTTTAACATCAGCGACATAAGGAGTTTACATGGGGGTAGTTTAGTTTTCGTTGAGTAAACCTTCACTTGGAACATGATATGAGAATACCTTTTGGGTGGCTAAAACAATACGTAGACGTTTACTTGACGCCAAAGGATGTGGCAAATTCCTTGACTCTAATAGGCCATGCTCTTGATAAACCCATTTTTTCCCAAGAAGGAGACTTTGTCATGGACTTTGAGGATCGCGGAAATAGAGCCGATGTTTCTGGTGTCATAGGCATTGCTAGAGATTTAGCCGCTGTTACAGAAGAGAAACTTAAACTTCCGAAACTTTCAGAAATTCCCGAAACCAACAATAAACTGTTCCAGCCTGCAATAAAAGTAGAATCCGATAAAGTTTTAAGATGGAGAGCCGTCGTTTTTAAAGGCATCAAAGTGGAACCCTCTCCGGACTGGATGCAAAAAAGACTTAAATCTTATGGAATTGAAGTCATAAATAACATAGTGGATATAACTAACTATGTAATGATAGAGTTTGGGATGCCTCTGCACGCGTTTGATCTTGATAAAGTTAATGAAATAATCTTAAGAAGCGCAAAAAGAGGGGAAACGATGGTTACCTTTGAAGGAACCAAACTTAGTCTTGATGAAAATGATCTAATAGCCGCTGACAAAACTAAACCACTCACTTTGACTACAGCTGTCGGAGGAGCAGAAAGCGGGATCTCTATCTCAACTAAAAATGTTCTGATTGAAGCAGGACTTTATCATCAAGCAACTGCAAGGCGATCCGCAATCAAACATAACGTCAGAAATGAAACTTCAAATAGACTCGGAAAGTATTTACACCCTCATTATTGTGAAATAGCAATAGCCCGTGCCATACAACTTATGAAAGAAGTAACCGGAACTGATTGTGAAGAAGTAAGCTTTGATTATTACCCGAAAAAAGAAGACTCTTTAATTTTAAAACTTACAAAAGAGAGATTAAATTTGATTTCAGGAGAAGACATTCCGCTTAAGACTGCAGGGAAACATCTTGAAGATCTTGGTTTTCTGATTAACGGCATGGATGATAAAAACCTTATTGTAAGCGTTCCGTACTTTAGAACGGATGTGGTAAGTGAAGACGATCTAATTGAAGAAGTTTTAAGAATAAAAGGTTATGACACAATTCCTTCATATCTTCCTCAAAAACCTGCTCCGACAAAATTGCATTTTCCCGAAATGGAACTAGAAGATGAGATAAGAGATATTCTTTCAAAACTTGAATTTAATGAAATTGCGAGTGAACAAATAATTGATATAGAGGAGTTAAGAAAAATAGGTTTTCTTTTGGAAGAATCAACTTTAAGGGGAGAGCATTTAGTAAAACTTGAAAACTCCTGGAATAAAGAACTTAATATACTAAGGCCAACACTCCTTCTTAATTTCATAAAATATCTTAGCTCTTATCTTAAACAAGGGGTGGGGGATATAAAACTTTTTGAATGCGGAAAAGTATATAAAGTAAACCCCAACAAAAAAGGGTATGAAAAATATCTGGAAGTCAGAAAAGTAGGCATCATGGTAAATTCGGATTTTCTTACACTAAAATCACGCTTAGAAACTTTCCTTTTAGAATTAGGAATTAAAAATATTTCCTATGAAAAAGAAGAAAACTTCCTTTCAAAATCTCAAAAATCGGCTGTATTAATCTATGACGAGCAAACTCTAGGCAGAGTAGGGGAGTTAAAACAAAAAGTGGTGGGTGAATTTGGAATTAACGAAGTTATTTCATATTGTGAACTTGACTTAAGAACGATTCTTGAGTTCACAACGGATAACTTTTCCGGCGAAGTGAAAACATCTTTAGAAAATCTTGTGTCCGAAGACTTTACTTTTACAGTTGATGAACACTTTGAAGTTGGAAAGTTAGTCAATGAATTGCAGCAAGTTCTAGATATAACGACGTCAATTATTTTTGTGGGAGTTTACAAAGATGAGAAACTAAAAAAAGATAAGAAAAAATCCGTAACCTTTAATTTTAAATTTCAAATTGACAAATCAAATTGGGAATCAAAAAAGGTGAAACGGCTCTGGGATTCATATTCTCACAGCGCATAACTTATAAAGACCTTAAATTAGTTAGCCTAAAGTTAGTTGAGATTTCGGTAAATTTCTGGTACTCTAGCTTTACTTATCGGAGCCGGGACTAATACTGAAAGGAGATACAATGGTCACAAAAGCAATTAGTTACACATTAACGTTGAGGTGGGCAACTCCGCTTCTTAAAAGTGTGTGTTGGGACGCTGTTGCGTCTCTTATATACATTTTGATTGAGCCGAGATTTCAAAATGTTCCATGGTGGATAAGGGCTGCCCTTTGGGTTCCAACAGGATTCTGGTTTGTTGAAGCCCTTAGGAAAGGCCTTGCAGTGAGTGTGGGGTACGCACTTTTCGGTGTTGGAGTAACCTTCACAAACGGAATTGCAGGATTATTCCTCGGGCAGTATCCAAACGACCTATGGAAACTCACTATCGCAGTTCTGTGCGGATTATCGGCTATTGCTATCGGTGCAAAGGCGCGAACGGAGGAGGATCAAGTCCCAAATGGCTGGGAGTGGGCCGTTTCATATGCACCTGTGGCTGTCATCATTGGTGCTATAGAAGGGGGATATGGGTTCACAAAGCTTGCCCTTCTCGGTTTTCCGCTCGCAGATAGCGGAGGGAGTTCACTATCCCTATTACTTGAGGGGATTGGACTACACCTTACTAAACAAAGGTACAAAAAGGTTGTGGAGATCATAGCGTGGAGCTTAGCTTTCGCTCCTGCTTCATACCTTTTCTCCGTTATTCTTCAGGAGCAACAAATCCTTCTAAACACAGCAGTCATTGGAGGGATTCTTAGCGCAATTTTTGCTCCGTTCTTCGAAAGAATGGTTTACAAAAGCAGACCCAATCTTGTGTACTCTCTTCTCACAGTCACTCTTGGGGTAGTATCCATCTACCTTTTGACATCTTCCTACTGATCGACAGGCGCCTTGCAAAACACAAGGCGCTTCTTTCTTGACACAAACGAATAACAAGTCTTTATAATAGTGGAATGAGGCCATACGCGGGATACTTTTACGCGGCCGTCGGGCTGATAGCATTTATAGTTTTTCTCCTGTACGCCAAGGGAATAATTAAAGTTTATTAGAGGGATTTTCTAAAATCAGTCTTCATCAGGATATTTCGATTTTTTGGTAGGTGGGAAGTACTCATCCTCATCATCATATTTTTCCTTAACCCATATATCAACATATTCTTGCCATTCGGGAAGTTCCGCCTGGATTTTTATATAATTTTTAGTCTTTGTCTTGTCATCTTCACGACAGGCATCATTTGCAATCCTGCCATCTTCCTTGCAAATTTCAAGCTTTAAATACCAAGGGCTTCTTGTTGTCGGCTGACTGCCTTCAACAAACTTTTCAACCCTTGTTTTATAATCACTATAAGGAAGCATTCCTGTAAGCTTGTCTATCTCTACTTCAACTATGTTACTTGGTTTTTTAAACCATTCATCAGGTTTATCTTTTAAATATTCCTTCATAAATCTGTTCCAGATCGGAGAAGCTCCTGTAATACCCGAAGCAAGACTTGGATGCATAGGTGAGTTATTGTTATTCCCAACCCACACTCCAACCGCTATTACAGGAGTGTACCCGTAAGTGTGGTTGTCCCTTTTATCATCAGTGGTTCCTGTTTTTACGGCAACATGATGCGCCGGAATATTTAATAAGCTTCCTGGGCCAAAAACCTCGGATCTCGCTCCATCATCAGCTAAAATATCAGAAATTAAATATGAAACCTCTTCATCTAAAACTTTTTTCCCACCCGTATCTCTCCATTTTTCAAAAACATTTCCTTGAGAATCCTTGACTTCTAAAATGGCAACGGGATCTCTATAAATTCCTCCTCTTGCAAAAGTAGCAAACACATTTGTCAGTTCTAACACTTTTGTCTCCCCACCTCCAAGAGTTAGTGACAAACCATAACGGCTGTAATCTCTTAATGTAGTTATTCCAAGATTATGAGCAAACTCAAGCATTGCTGGGAGGGTCACTATTTTTAATGCCTTAACCGCGGGGATATTTATTGAATTTCCTAAAGCATTCCTTAAAGATGTGGGACCCCTGAATTTTCCGTCATAGTTAACGGGTTTGTAATCAGGATACCCTTCCCCTAGTGGAAACGTTGTTGGTACATCAAGAAACGGAAACGCAACAGTATAACCTTTAGAAAGCAAAGCGGCATAGGTGATTGGTTTAATTGAAGAACCCGGCTGTCTTTCTGATAAAGCAGTATTTACGCTTGGTTCAAAAACACAGCTTCCCTCCCCCGTTGTGCCGGGGTTACAACCTTCAGGTTCGGGATCCGAAAAGAAATCTTTTGACCCAACCATAGCAAGGATGTAACCGGTTTTTGGATCTATGGCTACAAGAGACCCATTTCCGACCCGCAAACCTTTGGCCTTTTCAAGTTCTTCCGCGACAATCCTTTCAGCAGTTTCCTGGAGCTCCAAATCAAGGGAGGTGGTAACCTGCAAACCGCCGGTTTCTACAAAATCCTGACCGTATTTTTCAGCAAGCAACGATCTCACATAAAAGACGAAGTGAGGCGCATGGATAGATCTTGTAATACTTGAGAAAGTAAGCTCTTCTGCCAAAGCCTTGTTATATTCTTCTTCCGTTATTGTGTATCTTTTGCGATCACTACCAACCCAGCCTTTCTCTCTCATAAGCTTTAAAACGGTTCTCTGCCTGTTTACCCCCGCTTTGGGATCGGAACTGTAAGGGGAGTAATAAGTAGGTCTTTGAGGAAGACCAGCAAGATATGCCGCTTCTGCTAAAGTCAGCTCCGATGGCTTCTTGCTAAAATATGAGGCTGAAGCGGTGTAGACACCGTAATTTTGACCGCCATAGGGACTTTCATTTAAATAAAGCTGGAGTATTTCTTCTTTAGTATATTTATTCTCTATTTCCAAAGATAAAATAAACTCCTTAACTTTTCTCCATAAAGTTCTCTCCTGTGATAAAAGCGTGTTTTTAACAACCTGCTGTGTAATTGTAGATCCCCCCTGCAGACCTTGCCCCCTCAACCTGTTAAAAACGGCTCTTACAATACCAACAAGGTAAAAACCCTTGTGTTCATAAAAGGTGGAATCCTCCGTGGCCAGTGTTGCATTAATTAGGTTGGGAGAAACTTCGGAAAACTTAGCTAAAGTTCTGTTTTTTTCGCCGTAAACCTCAAAGAGAGTTTTGCCGTTTTTATCCGTAATCCTTGTTGATAGTTCTGTGTTTCTTTGCCTTAAACGGTTAGGGTTTGGAAGAAAAGGAGATATAACCGCAAATAGGATGAACATCCCTACAATCCCTATTATTAACAAAAAAAAGGATGATGTTGCAATGAAAGTTGAATAAACAAGGATTTTCCTTTTTCTCGCCCTATTCAAATAGAGCCTTTTAATAAGACGTTCCCTAAATGATCTTTTTTCCATAATACTGTAAGGAAAATTATACATCAGACATTGGTCTTTTCCAAAGCATCGGATCCTCTTCTTGCCACCATTGTCATTTCCGCCCTATAACAGAATACCTGAAACAAAGGTGTTATAATTTTTTTGTGAAAATAAACACAGACCCAAAAAAAGTGGATGAAGTACTTTCAAGAGGTGTTGAGGATGTTATCGTTAAGGAACACCTAAGAAAAGAAATGCTTTCGGGAAAAGAGCTTAAGATTTACCTTGGAACCGATCCCACGGGGGGAGAGCTCCACCTGGGGCATGCGGTTATTCACAAAAAGCTAAGAGACTTCCAGGAGCTTGGGCACAAGGTGACGCTTCTTGTCGGCGATTTTACCGTGCTTGTAGGCGATCACTCGGATAAGGACGATCAACGAATAGAACTTGTAAAATCCCAGATAGAAGAAAATATGAAAGAATATAAAGAGCAGTTTGGAAAAACCGTTGACCTTTCTAAAGTTAACCTTGTATATAACTCCTCATGGTTAAAAAAACTTGACTTTAATGATGTAATTGATCTTGCTAAAATTTTTACTCTTTCCCAGATGGTTGAAAGAGATGCTATCCAAAAAAGACTAAAAGAAGAAAAGCCAGTAGGTTTTGATGAGCTTTTATACCCTCTTATGCAGGGTTTTGACGCGCTTGAGCTAAAAACCGATATTCAGATAGGCGGCTCCGACCAGCTCTTTAACATGCAGGCGGGAAGAAAGATAATGGAGCATTACGGAGTAAAACCCCAGGATATCATTACGGTAAAGCTCCTCATAGGAAATGACGGCAGGAAAATGGGTAAGAGCCTAAAAAATTATATTCCAATAAGAAGCAGCGCATTTGATATGTACTCTGGCTTAATGACCATCGTTGACGAAGCCATAATTGAGTATTTCACTCTTCTTACACGAGTGCTTCAGGAAGAAATTTCGGAGATGGTTAAAGCCATGGGGGAGGGGAGTGTTAATCCAAAAGACTTAAAGTCAAAACTTGCTTTTGAAGTAACCAAATCCTTTAACGGTGAGAAGGAAGCTAGGGAAGCTGAAGAGAAATTTAAAAAAGTCGTATCAAAAGGAGAAGTTCCCGAAGATATCACTGAAATAGAATTGGGAGATGTAGGAAAACCTGATTCCAAAGGAAAAATTCACTTAACGACCCTTGAAATTCTTGTCGCTTCTAAACTAAATCAAAGCAGATCAGAAGCAAGAAGAATGATTCAACAGGGAGGTTTTGAGATTAACGGCGAAAAAATCACAGATCCAAATCAAATTGTTGAGTTAAAAAAGGATGATGTTATAAGAAGCGGGAAAAGAGGCTTTGTAAAGATAATTTAGGTTCATTTGATTTTCTCCTAAAACTATATACACTATAGGTTCAATCGAGTTCTGGCAAAAGAAACGCACATTGAAACCTAAATGGAGGAAAAATGAAAGCTTCTTACTTGCCAAGGTGGCTTCTGATACTTGTTATCTTAAGCCTAACCGTCACCCTTCCTCGGAAAGCTTCCAAACTGGAAGCCGGAGGAGGTGGGTACACAGTATGCACCACAAGATACTCAAAAGGAGGGGTAGAATCAAACATAACCGTATACGAAAGTCCACCATCGGATGGCCTTTATGTAAGGCTTAATACAACCGCCCAGCTAGGGTCGGTCGTAACAGAGGGTGTGAGGGTAAACGGAGAAACCATCACCGGTACCCTCCCTGTTTCCGCTACTGTGTATGCCTGGTTTAGTGTAACTACTCCGGTCGTTACAACCTACACTGTCACGGGAGAGGTTCACACGGCGGTAGTTTCCAGCTGGACGTATACTGGGACGAAGCAGTACACCGCGTGGACGCTCTATTATCCGTTAGGCACACTTGACCAGGATGTCGTTGTATACCTTAACGGTGATGAGATCCCTTGCACTCCAACTGCTAAAGTAACTGAGTGCTGGCCCGCATCGAACTTTGTAATAAGCGCTATCTTGTATCACGGGACTCAATTTAGCGCATACGTGGCTACCACGGTTGGTCCCCAAAACCAGCTTGTGGAGATTACCGTCCTGAAGGGATACCTTGAGGACAAGCCATATGACGTGAGGGTAACAGGAAGCTATCCTCCGGGCGGGAGCGCGTTTGAGAGACCAAAGAGCGAAACGCTTTGGGACGTCGGAGTAAGTTGGGTTGGGAAATACACATCATGGTACTACGTAGAATACTCCGGTACATTTTCCAGTACCATAGCCAAACCAACACTATACGCGGCCTACAAAGTGGGTGAGAACCAACCTTTTGTTTACACTCCGTGTGTACTGGACGGGCACAATGATGAGCGTCCACCCGCGGAAGTGACGCCAACTCCAATGGCTACCCAAACAAGCACACCAACGGTTGCTTGGACTCCTACCCCCGCGGCAACACCAACCCCTACCCATACTCCAATTCCCGTTATAAGAATATGTCCGGTTGACGGGATTGAGCTACTGCCGGAAGTATCATGGACAAAGTCCGAGCCAAACGCGGGAGTTTTTGTGGAAGGGGAACCATTTACACTTAACCGTGATACCACAATCAAGGTTTGGGCGGCAGTTGATGACCAGGCCGTAATTCAAAGGTCAGCCCTAGGCGGTTTTGCCGATTACTGGACCGATCCCTTTAGTCCGATGCCCGGGCAAAACCTTAACTGGCCGTCAGGATGGGAGCATGAGTTAAAGGTCACACTGCCAAACGGCACCTATCGCTTTGTTGGGAGAGATACACATGAAGGCGAGGGAAACCGGTTCGGAAGTTTGCAGATCATAGGGGCTTGTGGCCTTCCCTATGATTTGTTCTTCCCTCTTGTACTCAAATAACCACACGAGCGGTCTCTAAAACTTTCGGAGACCGCTTTTTTATTTATTAAACAAAAAGTTGTCTTTTTTTCTACCTAGGAATAATATATCTTCTTGAATGAAAATACTTAAAATATTAAGGAAAAGAAGGTACATCTGGACGATAGTAACAATTGTTGCATCCCTCGCTCTTTTATTATCGTCAGTTGCCCCCGCGCTATTTCAGTAAATGGGAAGTTTTCACCATCTTGTTATAAAATTACCCCGTGACCCTAAACATTAATAGCCCAGTCTCAATAGTTCCCCTCATAGGACCACGCTATGAAAGAATTCTTGCCAAACTTGATATTTTTACTGTCAAGGACCTTTTGTACCACTTCCCTTCAAGATACGAGGATTACTCAAAAATAGTAAAGACAAAAAGTGCCCGTGTTGGAGAAGTTGTTACGGTAATCGGTGAGATAAAAGAAGCAAGAAATATACTAACCAAAAACAGAAAGAGAATAACCAAAGTTCTACTTTCAGATGAGACGGGGGAAATACAAGCAATTTGGTTTAACCAGTACTTTCTTTCAGGAGTTTTTAAAAATATCCCAAAACTTTCCCTATCTGGAGAGGTTTCTTTTTTTGATCGTGACAAAGCTCTTATTTCACCGGAATATGAAATTGTAAGAGCGCAAAAGTTAATTCATACAGGAAGACTTGTTCCAATATATCCTGAAACAAGAGGGGTTAGTTCAAAATGGTTAAGAGGAAGAATTAATTATGTTTTAAATTCAGTTTCTCTAAACGACCAGTTTCCACAAAACTTATTAAAATCTCAAAATCTTATACCTTTAGAAAACGCACTTAATCAGATCCACTTTCCGAAATCTCTTGAAGAAGTAAAACTTGCCAAAGAAAGGTTTGCATTTGAAGAAGTATTTGAACTTATCTTAAAAGCAGAAGTAAAAAAATTAAACCGGGAATCATTAAGATCCAAAAAAGCATTTAAACTTTTTGAAGAGGAGGTAGGCAAACTTATTGAATCATTACCATTTAAACTCACTTTTTCGCAAGAAAACGCAGTTTCTGAAATTATTTCGGATTTAACTAAAGAAAAACCTATGAACAGGCTTTTACAAGGGGATGTTGGTTCAGGAAAGACTGTTGTAGCTCTTATTGCTTCTTTCTTATCCTATCTAAATGGGAGCAAGGTAATTTATATGGCCCCTACGGAAATCCTTGCTAAACAGCATTTTGAAACATTTAAAGAGTATTTAGACCCTTTTAAAATAAAAGTTTCACTTACAACATCAAGCAAAAAAGGGGATCTTTCCGCAGATATTAACATCGGAACCCATGCCTTACTCTTTAACAAAAAAGAAGCAGTAAACGCTGGTCTTATAATCATTGACGAACAGCATAGATTCGGTGTTCTCCAGAGAGGTCAGCTCACTAAATCAGAAGACGGTAGCGCACCTCATGTACTCACAATGACCGCAACCCCAATACCAAGAACTCTTGCTTTAACAATTTACGGAGATCTGGATATAAGCACACTTTCAGAACTTCCAGAAGGCAGGATAAAAGTAACAACCTGGGTTGTCCCAAAGGAAAAGAGGGAGGGGGCTTATACGTGGCTTAAAACCAAAATTTTAAACGCTTCATCTACCCAAAAAGCCTTTATTGTATGTCCGCTAATTGAGGAATCGGACAAAGAAAGCATGGAAAACGTTAAAGCCGCCGCAAGTGAGTTTAAAAATTTAAGCAATGGAATTCTAGAAGGCGTTAAAACCGGTCTCATTCATGGAAAAATGAAAGCCAAAGAAAAAGAAGGGGTAATAGAAAATTTCAGTAAAGGAGATTTAAAGGTTCTTATTGCAACACCGGTGATAGAGGTCGGCCTTGATATAACAGACGCAACCATCATTATTATAGAAGCGGCTGAAAGGTTTGGACTTGCTTCTTTACACCAAATAAGAGGCAGAGTGGGAAGAAGCGATAAAAAGTCTTATTGCCTTTTATTTACAGAGTCTCAAAATGATTCAGTCCTTAAAAGACTTAAAGCGCTTGAAACAACTCATAACGGACTAAAACTTTCGGAAATAGACTTAAAAGCAAGGGGTCAGGGTGATGTCTTTGGGGTAAGACAACACGGAATTGTAAACTTTAAGGTTTTTAACCCATCCGACTTTAACCTGATAAAAAGAACCAAATCTGCGGTCCTAAATATACTTAACAACCCTAAGGAAAACTCAAATCTCATAGATCAGATCTTAAAGCAGGGCAGAATTTCACAAACGTAAAGTCAGTTCACGTCGGCTTTACAAGGGACTTTTAAGATACCATAATGAACCTTGATGAGAATCTCATCTGGAAGCGCGAAAAACAAAAAACTAATCGCACCAAAAATACCAGGAATCAGAATCTCCCAAGAAATAGTGAGACAAGCGGCATTCTCAATAGTAGGCAGTAAAATTAAAGATGCCATATGCCTTGACCTTTACGCAGGTTCAGGAAGCATTGGTATAGAAGCATTAAGCAGAGGCGCGGAATGGTGCGATTTTGTTGACATAAATCCGGAAGCTTCTAAAACCATAAACGAAAATTTAAAGCATACTGATCTTTTTCTAAAAAGCCAGGTTTTTACACAGGACAGCTTAAAATATGTCTTAAACTGTCACAAAAAATATGATCTTATCTTTCTTGACCCCTATTATGACCAGATAGCTCACAAGCACATTTTTAAATCCCTCCCTGAAATTATGAACAAAGAAGGGCTTATTGTGTTTCTTCACGGAAAGGAGCTTAAGATAGATAAATATTTGGAAGACACAGTCTTAAAATTAGGCGAGGAGAGAAGATACGGCGCAACCAACGTGTCTTTTATCTCTGTTGACACAAGCAGGTAAAAATTTTAATATCCACTGTTATGGCACCACTACCTAAAAGAAAACTAAGCAAAGGACGAAGAGGAAGAAGGAGAAACAGCTACGCAAGCACAAAGATAGTAAAGGCTGTCACGTGCAAACACTGCAAGGAGCAGAAGCTTCCGCACAGAGTTTGCGAAAACTGCGGCAAAATGTAAAAAAGGAGCTTAATTATGCCTCACACTTTTGACGCCAGGCACGAGGCTAGACGCGTTGCCCTCTCAACCATATTTTCATGGTCATTCATGTCGTCAAAAAATGAAGATCCTAAGTCTCTCGCATTAGAAGGACTTGAAGTCAGTGATTTTGATACAGAGCTCGCAAATTCAATAATTGAAGGTGTTGAAAATAATATTGATCAAATAGACAAAGTGATTATGCAGTCCGCACCTGAATGGCCGATTGATAAAATTCCTAAAATTGACCTCGTTGCATTAAGAATTGCAGTATATGAGCTTACTATATCCAAAAGCGTGCCTCCTAAAGTTGCCATTGACGAAGCAATTGAACTTGGAAAAGAATTTGGAAGCGATTCATCACAAAAATTTGTTAATGGGGTTTTGGGCTCGGTTGTAAAACTTTATGGACTTGCGGCATAATGTGGGGATAGCACTTGTAGTCATTTATGTTTATAAATATATATAATTAAAAATGGTTATGAAACAGACTTTTGAAAAAATTAAGGAGATAATTTCCGAAAAAACTGGGGTAGAAAAATCTGAAATAAAACCCGAGGCCTTTTTTATGGAAGATTTAAATATTGACGAGATGGAGCTTGCCGAAATAATAACCGAGGTTGAGGAAATTCTTAATTTAGAACAGGATATTGACATAAAAAACATAAAATCGGTTGGCGATCTTCTTCACTCTATAAACGAGCTGACGGAGTAGTTTTACCTGACTTTAATTAACTTATATTAAATATGGCTGAAAACGTGAAAAATGTTGAAAAAATTCTTGAAATAAACTTTAAAAATGAGGAACTTTTAAAGACCGCGCTTACTCACAGATCTTATTTAAACGAGCATCCGGAATACAAAAACCCTTCAAATGAAAGGCTTGAATTTTTGGGAGATGCCGTTTTACAGTTTCTTTCGTCTAAATACCTTTATGACATCTTCCCGAAAGCACCCGAAGGAAATTTAACGAACGTAAGAGCCGCTTTAGTCAATACAAGATCGCTTGCCGAGGAATCAAGGAGGCTTGGGTATGGAGAATACCTTTTACTATCAAACGGGGAGGAAGCATCGGGCGGAAGAGACAGAGAATACATTTTAGCAAACACTTTTGAAGCAGTTCTGGGTGCCATATATATTGAGCATGGAATAGAAAAGTGTGATGAATTTCTTAACAAAAGCTTGTTTTATAAAGTCAAATCAATAGTTGAAAACAACGCATACAAGGACTATAAGTCCACACTTCAGGAGCTTTCACAGGCAAAGCTTTCAGAAACACCCACCTATAAGGTCCTGGAAGAAATAGGACCTGACCACAACAAAACTTTTAAAATAGGCATTTTTATTAATGATAAGAAATACGGCAGTGGAGAAGGCTCAAGCAAGCAAAAAGCCGAGCAGGCTGCTGCGAAAAACGCCCTGGACAACTGGAAATAACTTTGCTAACCTTTCAACCTATATATGTCTTTATCAATTAGATTATCAAAAATAGGCAAGAAAAACTCGCCTTCTTTTAGAATCGTGGTTTGTGAAACCAGATCAAAAAGAGATGGCGTTCAAAAAGATATTTTAGGGCATTTTAATCCATCAGGAACGCCTGTCCTTTTTGAATACGACAAAAAAGGAGTAGAGGATTGGGTAAAGAAAGGAGCGATAGTCAGCAGCGCGGTAAAAAAGCTAATGGAAGGAAAATATCAATTTACAAAGTATCAACCTAAAAAAACTGCTGAAACAGAAGCGAAGGTTTAAATATGAAAGAATTTCTTGAATTTCTCGTCAAGGGAATTGTTAAAAAAGAAGGTGATATAGTTATAGAAGAAGAAAGGAACCCAGATAATATTATAAATTTAAAACTCAAGGTGGATAAGGAGGATATGGGGATTGTCATTGGGAAAGAAGGCAAAACAATCAAAAGCCTAAGAAATCTCCTAAAAGCCAAAGCCATAAGAGAAAATGTGAGAGTCAATCTAGAACTCATCGATTTGAGAACTGAAGATTAATACTGCTGATAAAAAACTTTAATCCTTGCCTATCCTACATAAATTTATAACAATCTTAAAACCCTCTCCATAGAGAACATAGTATCTATGCAACTTAATTGCTGTGGGATAGAATATATGGAGTGAAAAAAGTTGCTTTAATTTTAAGTATACTTCTATTGGCTAGTATTTTGATGCTTATCTTTTTCAAGGTTCCTCTATTTGGAACCAGGCGTTCAACTAAACTTGAAACTTTCAAAGATCTTTTTGACTATCTTCCAGAAAAAAGCGAGGTAAAGACTGACTTCAACTGCAAAATGAGATCTGGCGTAGCACGGCTTTCAAACGCTGATGACAGCTCATACACACTTGAAAAACATAAAGACAGCTTCGCACCCAGCAAAGGATTATGTAATCCAGATGTTTATGAATCCTCTCCCAGTTCTTCGATTTCAGATCTAACAAAGGTGTCAAACTTTGTTTATTTTCAAGTTTTAAGCTGTAATGAGGAATACAGCGGGTATTGCAATAAAATGGTTAAAGGGAAAATTAAGATATTGGGACAAAACTATATCAGGGTAGAGCTTGAAAATGGGGAACAGGCTGATTTATTATTGTCTAAAGTGACTAAAGAGACACCAACTTCTAAAGAAAACGCAGTCAAAAAGCTAGGCCTAGGACTTAAGGAGGGTTCCAACATAGTTTTTATATACCATAATAGCTACAATCCGAAAAAATATGAAAGTGAAGGAAAAGAGATTATACTCTTTGATGATCCGTCTTATCTAATTTACTTAGGTTTAGTAAAATAGCTTATGTGGAGACTTAACAAACTTCTACTTTTCATAACAGCAATGTTAGTTTCTTTGTCAGTATTCTTTTTTTCTACATCCTCGGTAAAGGCTGACTGCCCAGAAGCATGCGTCCGCGAGGACAGCGGATGCGGTGGTCAAAGCTGGACAAGGTGTTCTACCAATAACCCATTTGACCCTGATGAAACAGCTATTTTTTGTTGCTTTGGTGGATGCAATGGCGATTGCGGCTTTGATGGGGGATGCTGCGGAGGTGGGGGCGGTTGTACAAGCTCGGGGCCGGGTGCGCCAACTAACCTTGATGTAAATCCGAAATTTGCAGCAGGCGGCTATAATCAAGTAGCCAGTGCGACTGCAACTCTTTCTTGGACGAGCGGGGGGTGGGGGAACAACTGTGACGGAAACGTTAAAAGCTACAGCGTGTACTACACAAGAGTAGCGCTTTCTTCATCCTGTCCGGCAATTGATCCTGTAAATGATGCAGGATACACACTTCTTGGTACCAACAACGACCCTGATCCAAACAGCGACTCAAATGACCCCGGCACAGCCATGAATATTGGGAGCAGTTTAACCCAGGACACCTGCTGGTATGTAAAGGCATCAAATTACGGGAGCGCAAGGGGAGGCCCTGCGAGATTTCATGCCCCAAGGACAGCAAATTGTTTCAATCTCACGGGAACAACTCAAGTATATGTAGGTACCCCATATGTTTACACCGCAGGTTACTCAAATTCCAACGGGCCGCTGACAAGAGGAGGTATGGAGCTCTACAATAACGCTTCTGTATGCAGTTCACTTTGGTCTCCCGTGACCGTCGAACCTATTCCTCCCGGAAACTATAGCTTTACATGGACACCGACCTCGCAAGGAAACTACACACTTTACTGCAGAGCTTGGAATGACGGCGTTGCCGAATGCAGAGGCGCGTGTTATTCAAATACAACAAACCCGTATAGATGTGACGGCTCAAGAGGCGGGGGAGGGGGCACTTACGTCACGATCTGTACACTTCCACAACCCCCTACAAACCTACAACCTGTTAATGGGGCCTCCTTGACTTGTGAAACAAGTGTAACTTTATCCTGGTCACCGTCACCCGGTGCAACTAATTACGTTGTACAAATGACCGACACAACAACGGGCGCCACTGTTCTTGACATTAATACAACCGGCTTATCACAATCAGTAAGTTCGTTAACTCCCAGCCACAACTACACTTGGAGAGTCAGACCGGTTAATGCATGCGGAATCGGGTGGGCAAGTGAAAGGTCTTCAAGCTTTACGATAAACGGCTGCACGGTATCTATCCAGGGAAATATTCATGAAAAATATGCTACTGAAGCCTGTTCGTCGGCCCCTACCACAAGAGGGGTTGCCGACCAATCCGATGACTATGTACAAAAAACCGACCAGCCAACTTTCCAGGGTTCCATATCTTCACCCTCCGGAAGCTACACCATTACAAATGTACCTTACACAATTAGTCAAACTGGAGTTGTCTGTCCTGTTAACATAGAGCCCTCTTCACCCGGATTTTCCAGATACAGATTGGTATGTATAAACAGCCAGAACGCGGCTTCAGCAACGGGATGGACTCAAACAGGAAACTGCGCACAGTCAGGCTCTGTTTTTACACAGGCCGCTAACGGCACGTCACTATCGCTCGATTTAGGCTATGAGTCTGTTTCCTCCGGGTGGTTCCAAACCCTTCTCGGAGATATATTCTCAAACTGCGACTATGACACGTCTTGCTCCTACGGACTTATTAACGGAGTTCCAAGTAGTGCGGGTACTTATGACGCTCTTCCCTACACTGCAGACAATAACGATACAGGCCTTACTCCATTATCAGGCAGTACCAGGGGCGGAATTTATGGGATTCTCATTTCCAGAGCGCCCGTAGTTGCTAAAACTTCAGACGGGGACAATAGGACAGGGTATGGCATGGCTACAACCACCGCTCCAACAACACAACCTCCTTATTTTATAGAAAAGTATCAGGATTGGAGTCAATTCACTTGGCCTGCAACAGTTGACTTTATACCTCCTGAAGGCGCTACAACAATCACAAGCTCAACAACACCAAACTGCACAAGTTTCGGAACTTCGGCCGTAGGCGGAGACGTTTACAGAATGGATATTGCATGTGCACAAAGCTTTGTTAATAGTCTTTCGGGAACTACTTATAATTGGCCGACAGATGGCACTGTAGTCTTATACGTTACCGGTGCATCAAGCACGCCGCTTAATATACAGAACATGGTAAGAACAATAGGCTTTAATGACAGGCTCATACTAATTGTTAATGGTACAGTTTCTATAAGCAGCTCCATTAATACATGGAACGGCGCTCCTCCACCTTCCGCATTTCCAACATTTAACTCGGATCCTATGATTGACGCTACCATAATTGCTCAAGGAAGCTCATCAGGCGGAATTGGTTTTACTTGCATCGGCGGTATTGGGGGCTGTAATGGAACTGACGGTTCAATCCTTGTGAACGGGTCTCTACTTGCAAGAGACGGCGGTATAATTTTCAGAAGGGACAGGGGGCAAATAAATAATCAATACCCTGCTGAAATCGTAAGGTATAAACTAAGAGAAATAATTGATCTAACAACCACCGAGATAACATCAAGTGTTCCTAACAAAACCGGACTTTTTGAGTATAGCGTTAGCTTTGAGGTCAGATAAAGATTATGAAAAGATTAAAAGAATTTAAAGAATCGGGGCAGACACTGATATTTGTTCTTCTAGTGATGACAATCGCTCTTGCTGTTGGCATATCAATATCAACAAGAACAATTTCGGGCGTCAGGCGAACTACAAACATAGATTCATCTGTCAGAGCCCAAGCAGCCGCTGAAGCCGCTATTGAATATTATCTCTCACGACCCGTTTCAGAGCTAAACGGCATCATAGGCAATAGTGACGTGTATGACTGCAGTGCAACCGGTGCAAGAACTTATCCGCCAGGGGGTGGATCCCTTACTTCTTCTCAAGATCAAATTAGAGCAACAGCAGATGTAGTTATTAGTAGGTATGGATGCCTTGGTTATAATACACTTTCAGATCCATATGAACTTCCAAGAGATGGCATGCTTGAAATAAAGCTAGACCCAAGAATGCTAGGGGACAGTACAAGCTCAACTTTGGGTAGCTCCCAGAGCATAAGAATCTGCTGGGATCTTCCTCCAACAGGCTACAACCCGGCAATTTATTACCACTACATATTCGGACCACCCCCACATTATTTGATTCAAAAGATGGGGTGGAGATATAACTCAACAGATGAGGGTGAAAACTTCAAGGTAGCTACAAATTACGGCGCACCGGACGGTTACTGCGCCACACAGGAGCTAACAACCTCGACAAGCGGCTGGCTTCCAAGAGTCTTAAGGATTACAAGCCTTTATAACTCTTCCACTGTCCGAGTTAAGATGATAAACAGTGGTGGAAGACTCCCATATCAAGGTTTTATCATTTCAGCAACGGGGATAGTCGGCGAATCGCAACAAGGAGCAAGAAGAGTAATAGAAGCGAGAAGAAGCCTTCCCCAACTCCCAGTGTTATTCAACTTCGGCTTATATTCAGGCTCTCAAACGGCACCTGTTCAGTAAATTCTGATATAATTTCTCTAATGAAAAAGTCGCTTGCCCTTTTTTTCATCTTTCTCCTTTTGCTTGAAATCAACATGATTTTTAAAAGCAAAAGATATTCAAGAGCCGATTCTGACACAACGCCGCCGACATCAACACTTTCTCAAATCCCCTCTTCTCCGGACGGGACAAATGATTGGTATGTTTCCCCAATTGACTTCACAATAACCGCAGACGATCTTGAATCAGGTGTAAGATCTATAAGCTATAAGCTTGATTCAGACGACGTTCAAACTCAAATCTTTAATAACACCCTTAACCTTGTTCAAAACCCAAGTTTTGAGGAGGCGGGGACTCCGGTTAACCTTTGGGATAAAACAAATGACGATATCAACGCGGTATTCACACAAGATTCCATAGCGGCGCCCTCATTTGGTACCAAATCGGCCAAGATTAGCGCAACCACGGGTACATGGAACGGTTATAACAACAGAAATAACTTTGCGGTCGCAACTTCCAATGAAAATATGACCTCAAGCCTATGGATAAAAACACAAAACGTAAACCTGCAGGTAAATTATAAAATTTATGCAGTCTACACGGGCATGGGAGGCAGTGAACAAACACAGTTAATAGCTGCAACCTCCGACATTTCAGGAACAAATGATTGGCAGAAACTCACTTTGAATTTTGTTGTAAATGTTGACAATGCTATAGGAGTTTATATGGACATGGGAATTAAGGGGAGCGGGAGCGCGTGGTTTGACGGGGCTTCAATTACTTCAGCCTTTACACAGCCCTCGGTTGAGTTTGTGGTTTCTTCAAACGGAAGCCACACCCTTGAATACTACAGCACCGATAACGCAGGGAACGAAGAAACCCACCAAACTACAACCTTTAAAATAGACACAAAGGCCCCAAGCCGCTTCACAAACTTTACAATTACACAAGCGGGAAACGACCATACGTTTATCGTTTCAATAAGCGTTACCGATAATACATCAGGTCTTGATACGGGAACGGCGCAGTTTCAGTACTCGGTTGATGAAGGTGTAACATGGGGCTATTATTCTGATTTCTCAAACTGCAACTCTACTTTTACAGAGGATTGGACTAACGGCTCCACAAACCCGTCAACATCAGGGACAAAAAACACAATTATCTCAACCCCCGC
Source organism: candidate division WWE3 bacterium RIFCSPHIGHO2_01_FULL_40_23 (assembly GCA_001772615.1). Lineage (GTDB taxonomy): Bacteria > Patescibacteriota > WWE3 > UBA101185 > 2-01-FULL-41-18 > 2-01-FULL-41-18. Next base: position 65,392 of record MEUZ01000004.1, read on the forward strand.
CATCGACTTTTGCAATAACAACTGGGCAGTCACCAAAAAAATCAGATTTAAAATAAAGGATCTTGCTGGAAACCAGGGCCAAAGCGCGGATTTTACAATCAATGGGGCGTGGATAGAAGTAGTAAACGGTGATATTTTCGCAAATGAGGGTATATCAATGCAGTCAAGTTCTAAGATCACTTATCTCGCAGGAGCCGTAGACGGCATATCAAACATAACTTCAACAAACAATTGGTTCCTTGAAGATTATGAAGCAATGGATTTTAGCACTTATGATGAATGGTACGCGAAAAACCCAACAACTACAGCTTTGCCTGCAGGCAAGCTCCCAACAACAAGCGGATCTTACAGAGTAAACAGCGATTTCACAATCGCAAGTACTACTGTTCCTAACGGCCTGGATGATGTGCAAGATCTTTCGGGTTTAATCTATGTAAACGGTGATTTAAACATTAACTCTAATTATGAGCTTCATGATACAAGCGGAATAATATTTATTGTAAAAGGTGACATTACGGTAAATAGCGCAGTTTCGTCAATTGATGGGTTCTTTATTACCGACGCTTTATTTGACCTTACAGGAGGAAACACACAAATAGATATTTTCGGGGGAGTACAGGCGGATGAATACAACATGAAAAGGTCTTTAAGCGGAAATCAGAACTCAACAACACCCGCTCAAATCTTTACATATAAACCGAAATATCTTATTGTAGGTAAGAATCAACTTACAACAAATTCAGATGTAACATGGTTGGAAGTTAAATAACTGCCTTATGAATGTAGTTGGTCTTGATCTTGGAATCAGAAATTTCAAAGCAATAGAAATAAAAAAAGAAAAGGGAATGGCGGAACTTGTCAGATATGGTATAAGCGAAACTATTCCCGCTAATCTTTTGTCGGAAACTAAAGAAGAACTTGAGAAATATTCCAAGGAACTTCTTTTATTCTTTAATGAATCCGGTTTTTCCACCCCCAATGTTATAGTTGCACTTCCCGAAACAAGCGTCTTCACTAGAATTATTACGGTGCCAAAAATGAGTGAAAAAGAACTTAAAAGTGCAATGATGTTTGAAGCCGAGCAATATATACCCCTTCCATTAAAAGAAGTTAACTTTGACTTTCAGATTTTAAATGATGACACAGTTGACAAAGGAAATATGAGCGTTCTTCTTGTAGCGGCGGCAAAAACTCTCATTAATAAATATATAAAAATTTTAAAAGATGCTAAACTTACACCTGTCGGACTTGAACCTGAAACATTATCTCTTGCAAGAATAGTGGGGGATAAAATAGACCAACCCAACCCCTCAATAATTGTCAGCATTGACTCAAATGTAACAAACATTATCGTCACCTATAAAGGAATTGTAAGGTTTACAAGAAGCATTTCAACAGGCGGGGACGCTCTCACAAGAGCCGTAGCGCAGGGCCTCGGGTTTGATTTTACACAAGCCGAGGAATATAAAAAAACTTACGGTCTTGACTCTTCACAGGTTGACGGCAAAGTATTTAGCGCCATAAAACCCGTCTTTGACATAATTTTAAATGAGATCAGAAGAGCCTATTACTTCTATACAACACATAATACTGATGTTAATATTAGAAGAGTAGTAGTTTGCGGAGGAACTGCCCTGATGCCGGGACTTCTTTTTTACCTGACAACAAACCTCAACCTTGAAGTTGAACTTGCCAACCCATGGCAGAAAATCACAATTCCAGGAAAATTTATTAAAGAAAGGCAAAATTTAATGGAAAGAGGCCCTTTCTTTGTAACATCCATTGGTTTAGCATTAAAGGAAGATTAAAATGGACCAGCCTGTTATTGACCTTATACCGCAGGAAGAAAGAATAAAAAGAGGCAAGCAAAAAGCCCAGAAAGCAGGGCTTATTATCGCTTTTATTCTTTTCTTCCTCTCGGGCGCTTTATCGGTGGGACTTTATTTTTATACAAGAGAAGTTGATGAAAAAATTTCTCTTGCGAAGTCATCCGTTGAAGCAAAAAAAGCCAAAATTCAGGACAAGGCCGCCGTTGAGATTTCAATTAGAAACCTTGATGCAAAATATAAAGTCTTATCAAACATACTTCATACAAGGCTTTATTACTCTCTTCTTCTTGAAGAACTTTCGCAAAGAATACCCCAAAGCGTGAATGTTAACACCCTTGACAGCTCAACAGCCGATACCGTGAGTCTTACAGGAACATCCTCCGATTACATATCCCTCGCAAAATTTCTCAACTCTCTTTCTGATCCGAACCTTGCCAGTCCTTCGGCAACACCAAAAGACAAGAATATGTTTACAAACATAGCTATAAATAGTGTTACACTTGACCCCTTGACGGCCGAAGCCAGATTTAATCTGACTATTAATCTTGATACGGAGTTATTAAAGAAGGAGTAACATGGAACTTGCCAAATCGGGAAAGCCAAAAATAGCTAAAGATTTTTTCATTTACTTTCTGCTTCCGATATTGCTTCTTGGAGGTACCGCGGCTCTTTCCGTATTAATTGCCTATCCCGCTTATAAAGACCTTCCTGTTAAAGATTCAGAACTTAAAGCATTGCAGGAAAAAGACTTAAGGCTTGATCAAAAACTTAAAAAACTTAATGATCTGACCGACTTTAAAGAAATTGTAGATGAAGATTTAAAGTTAGTTAACTTTGCGCTTCCTTCGGAAGCCGAAGTACCTCTTCTTTTAACGGAGGTTCAACAAATAGCGAAAGAATCAGGGCTTGCAATAGGGGCTTTAAACTACTCTTCAAGCGGACCTAATGAAGCCGGTGATACAAGCAGAGTTAATGTCTTTCTTAACGCGAAGGGAAACTTTAGTCAAACTAAGACATTTCTTGTAACTTTAGAAAAAGCCGCAAGAATAGTTGATATCTCAACGATTAGGTTTTCTTCTTTAAAAGGAGCCAGTCCCCAGTCACTTGAAGTATCGGAAATTGACTTATCGCTTGGCTTAACATCGCCTTTTCTTTTCGTGGAGTCAAAAGCTGTCACCGAAGACCCCATAACCATTGATATAAGAGATGGTGCTTTTGTTAAGTTTATGAACAATCTAAAAAATTATAAGGTTTATGAAACTGTTGTTGACACTTCAAATATAGGAAAAGAAAACCCCTTTGTGCAATAACCCCCTCCTCCTCGGGGTATATTCTAAAATTCACCTTGGAAACCCTCCGCATAAGACAACAGGAAATGCCTCTTAAGGGGCACTCGGAGCGCAATGTTTTGTCATCCTGAACTTGACTTAGGATCTGTGATAAGATTACCGCTTTCGCGGGAATGACATCGCATTGCGCGAGAAAGAACGCCGCGAGTTCTGTGCTATACAATTAATTATTAGAGACTAGCGGACGTGACCCCGTAGAGGCATTTCCTGTTGTCTTCCAGATCGGGGACTTTAAAACTTAATTTTGTAAAGGAGTGTCATCTGAAGTGGAAAAGATTGCAAAGTCAAATTCCGAAGGAAGATAAGGTTTGGTCTTAAGCGCTGTTACTGTCTTTACAACATCACTAACAGCTCCAGTAGCGGTAATCACATAACCCTGGATAGGGAGAGCTGATCCGCCTTTAGGTATTACGTGAAGATTAATATCATTGTAAATAGCTCGGACTCTTAGAAATAAAGGTGTAGTTTTGGCTGGAACCGTAAAACAGTTAGGATATGAAAGATCGGATGCGGCAGTTGAAAAACCATTAGAACCATGAAGGGTAGAAGCGGCATTATAAGCATACTTTGACAGAGAATACGGAGAAGCCCCATGCACATAAGAAACGTAAACCGAAGGGTTATCACCGCTTGCGGCGTCATCCCAGCAAAGTTCTACCGTGCTTGATGAACTATACCCCGTAAGATCAACCTCGTATGTTGCATTCTTTTCAACCTTAACATCAAGCTGATTTGTTGAATTCCCGTAATGGGAAAGAGTGGCCTGGGCTGTTGCGGTGATGCCATCGGAGCCCGTTATGATAAGCTGACATGCGGACCCGCAGCTGTTGTTAGCTATGTAATCATCAAGCGTACCGGAATTTAAAGTAAGGATCCTTTCAACAAGGGCTTCAGCTACCCCTAAAGCCCTTACAGAGGAATCAATTTTAACGCTTCTTTTAAACCCTTGTATGACCCTATTGGAAACAATAAGTCCTGTAGCAAGAGCAAGGATCATAACAAGCAGCACAATTACAAGTGTCTGCCCTTTTTGATTGTAATAAAGCATATTTAATAACTTGCTCCTAGCATTACAACGGAGGTTCTAAAGTAGGATCCCGCAGATTGTGACACCTGTGACGACGGGACAGCAAAATATATGGTTATCGCAAAGGTGTAAGGACTTACTGATACCAACTGAAATGAAGAAACTAAAACATTAATTGTCACTCCTTCAGTGTTGTCGCAGTTGGTTATCGGCTCTTTAGAAGCTCCATTTACTGACCTGGTTACAGCTATCACCGAACCGCACGGAGAACCAGCGGACCCAAGACCGGAAGCTGACTCAATCGTATAAGTTATACTATCTCCAGCTTGGTCAACCATCGTCACCAAGTTGGAAGATCCAAGCGCAGTAGGGGACGTGAGAGATCTTGCGTTTTTTAAATCATAAGAAAGCTTTGCCAAAGCATAATTTCCGTTTTGCTCAACTTCATTTAAGGACCTGGTTTTGTTGTAGCTTCTGATTATTGTCACAACAAGGTCCCCGGCAACTCCTACCGAAATCAGAAGAACCGAAACAACAACCAAAAGTTCTATCAAAGTAAAGCCCTTTTCTCTGATTTTTGTCATCTTCCCCTCCAATTAGTAAAATCAGTAGTGTTATAAACCCTTTCGGTTTTACCTCCAAGACTCCAGGAAACAATAGCGGTGATTCTTATCACGTCATCATTGTAGCTTGTATCAGAGCAGGTCGCAGGAGAGGGAGAAGGACAGGAGGAAATAATATAATAGGTAAACGGGGATACGTTCGTACCAGCGGCCCCTGTCGTAAACAACCCGCTAGTTAACATATCAAAGTAACAATGGGACGCGGTAAGACATGTTGAGGTATTGTTATTGTAAAAGGCCGTTAAAAATTGGCTCCACGTATTTGAATCCCTATAAGATCTTGCGTATTCCAGTTGAGCCTGCGCTATTTGTGTAGCTTGAGCTATATATGTTGACTGTCTTGAGTTGCGAAGCGCAAAAACCCCAAGAGCAACAAGAGCCGTCACAACAATGATGGAAACAGAAGCGGCAAGAAGGGTCTCAACAAGTCCCTGTCCTTCTTCTGACTTAACCTGTCTTAAAAGCCACTTTAAGGACATGAGTTTACCCCCTTTATCAAACCACTACCATTAATTTCAACCGAATAACATGTAGAACTGCCGGATATAGAGGTTCGCACATAAATATTACTGTAAAGGCCCGTCTGGGTTACTATACCTGATCCCATCGCATAATAAATACAAGCGGGGGAAGAGCTCACACCAAGTGTTGCATCACCCGGAAGAACGGCAGAGGTATCAACAACAGTTATAGAACCACAGCTTGTAGTATCGGCTGATTTTCCTATATTAAAGGTTGTGCCCCCGCTAGAAGCCCTGAAAACCCAATAAGAGTAATTCGTTGAGTCAACACCGGCCATTGCTCTGATCTGCGTATCCCTTATCCCGTTTTTTATCTGCTCCTGCGACTGCTTTAGGTTCTGCGAACGAATAAAGTTATTAAAGTTAGGTATTGTAACAGCCGTAAGAACAGCAAGTATTGAAACGGAAACAAGCAGTTCAACAAGAGTGAAACCCGGGTTTTTAAAGGCAGGAAACTTATTCATCCTGGCATTAATGTTATATAAGAAGAGTAGGGGAGTCAATCAGAGCATGTCATTCCAGACCTGCCTGCTGCAAGCAGGCACATAATCTGGGATATCTACAGAAGATCCGACGGGATCCCTGCTTTCGCAGGGATGACATCTCAATTAATAATAGTGAGATCTGTTCCTACTTCATAAAAGCCGTTGTTATCACCTCCGTCATCTTCCATCTTCTCGGTAAAGTATTCAAGTTTCACATTTACCTCATAAGAAGAACCGCTTCTCTGATATAAGTATCTATAAGTATTATCATTAATAGGATCTATGGGAAGCCTTGTCAGATAACTGCTTAAGTCGGAAACAATCCAGCCTGAAGAAGAACTCTCAACAGGTCCCGCATTCCCTTCAGGAATAACATTGCTATATCTCATTGTATCATCTTCATCAGGGGGTGACTCATTATTTAATACATACTCCTCAATTGCCGAGGAAAGCCTCACGGCATCTGACAGCCTTACATTATCTCTTGCTTTACGCTGGTAAATCACGGGGTTAATAAATATGGAAACAATCAGAGCAATAAGCCCAAGAAGCAAAAATATTACTGTAAGTTCTAAAAGAGTGTAGCCTTTTTCATTTCCCACAATCATCTGCCTTCAACGCCATAACAATAGTCGCTTGTCATGAAGGAGCCGCAGATACCGCTCCAGTTTGTAAGAGATCCGCAGGGATTGGTATCGTTGGATGTAGGCACACTCATCATAGTAGTAAGGACGTATCTACTTGCTCTTGCCGAAGAGGTAGATAACGCTGGAGCCCAGTAGTTATATCGCCTTGAGGTAGTGTCAGTGCAGGCGCTTGCCGGAGCACTTGAGCTGTACTCGGGGTCATTTGGTATTTGTGTTAGAACGGCGGAGCCTAAAGTACCATCAACCGCAAGAAGCTGTGAGCTTAAATTATCGGTTCCCGTAACTTTAACAAAAACGCTTTCACTTGTAGATGTATTATTCGCAATAGATGCCGGGTAAGCTCTGTATCTTAAGTAATACCTTTCAAGCGCGGCCTGAATAGTTTTTATGTCTGCGGCTCTTTGAGAATCTGTTGCTTTTGATCTTACCTGGACGGGATTAATCACAACAAGAGCCACGCCCATAAGAATTACTATCAAAAGCACCGAGAGAAGAAGTTCAATTAATGTAAAACCAAATGTCTTTTTCATACTTAAGGATTCGGATTTTGCAGTCCATAACAGAAAGATGCCGCCGAGTAAGTTAATCCAATGGGACACGAACCAAAAGAAGCCCAATTTGACAAGGATGAGCATTCATGTCCTGTATTATTCCCACCTCTTTCAAGCATTGCTGTTAGAATGTAAGATCCGCCGGTGGTGTTTGATTTGTAATTATATCTTTGGGTTGTTGTTTCTCCGCAGGGGCTTGTGGGCTCCGTATTTATATCACCAACTGGTTTTTGCGGATCCCTTGGCATTACCAAGATATACCTTGAGGTGTCAGTCGTGCAGCTTGGACAGTTAACAAGACCTTGATACAAACAGGATCCTCCCGCACCAGTATTTCCATCATCAACCCTTTGCCATCCTGATGAGCCTAAAACGCACCCTATGTTGACAGAAGGAATGCCACTTGCAGGATAAGTTCCTGCATCCGTAAATCTTAGCTCAAGCGCTGTCTGAAGCGTTTCCAGATCCTGAATCCTTCTTGCATCCCTTACTCTCGCTCTTAAGGCCAGGGGATCAAGGATCGCTACAACAGCTCCGGCCATAGCGGCAACGATGGTGAGACCGATCATAAGCTCAATTAAAGTAAAACCCATCTTTTTCATAAAGTTTTATTTTCAAAACCCATACATGAAGGGTTGGAACCCGCACAGCCGCTTTGTGTACTCCAATGAAGCAGATTTGAGCAAATATAATCTTTTACCGAGGTATCAATTTCAGCCTGGGCGGTTAATAAATAAAAAGTCCCGCCCGATCTGTAGTTATACCTGTAATCGGGAACACCCCCGGCATCGTTTTTAGTACATGGGGAGGCCACAGGTGTTGAATCCTGCTTTGGGTCGCGGGACATTGACTGCATATAATTTGGGACTAAAGCCGTTGAAAGTACATCGGTTCCCGTTATAGCTATCCATGAAGCAGATGATGGATAAGTTCTGTTTGTTATGTAGTAAAACTCAATGGCGTTTTGGATAAACCTTAACTGCGTTAACCTTGTGGCGTCTCTTGATTTAGCCCTTGCCTGCTCGGGCTCAAAAACTACAAGTACAAAGCCAGTTAACGCAATAATAATGGCAACGGAAACAAGAACTTCTATAAGAGTAAAACCTTTACACACGTCATTCCTGCAAAAGCAGGAATCTAGGATAGATCCTGAATTAAATTCAGGATGACGATTAGCACTTGAGCCAATCTTAAAATTCTTTTTAGAGGAGGAAAGGGCAGTAAACACAATTTAATGTTATGTATTAAAGTCCAAAGTGTCAATTCCAAACACAAAACGAGGAGGGTTACAAACACCCTCCTCGCACCTAATTCAAATTAAAAACTATTAGCACCCCGCAGTATTATAGTTTGGAGCAGGATCCGTCGGATAGCTATACCTTATATACGGCCTTGTCGTGTCAGGAGGATTGTTGGCTATAGCTGAAATGCAAAACGCTGTAGCCCCGGTTGGTACGTATCTGAAACCCAAATGGGTGGCTGCACCGTCTCCACCTGTGGCTACACCCCGAATAGTAAATGAGAAGCTTGTTACCGCGGGCCAAGGGGTAACTGCACAGGGACAGTATTGAACATTTCTAAGTGTGCCATCGTCGGCAAGTGTGGCGGTGGCAACAGCGGGGCAGGTTGTTGCGCTTCCTCCACCTGCAGGACCCGTTAAAGCAAGACAAGTCGGAAAGTTGCCAACACCTGTTATATCGGAGTTTGAATAAGCCTGTGCTTCACCTGCAATTTTATTCATTGTTGCAAGAACTACTGAATCCCTGGCTCTATTTCGTTGAAGTGTTGGGTTAAGAATAACGATTACAAGACCCGCGAGAACACCGATGACGACAATAACTATAAGAAGTTCAATAAGGGTAAAACCTTTTTGGAAAGTTTTTATTTTTTTATTTTGGGCAGAATGAATCATAAGTTTATTATGATCTAATTAAAACATCCATGTCAACACTTTTGTAAAGGGATAGAGTTCAAGTTTAGCAAAGAATAACCGAAACAAAACAGGGAGGGTAAAAACCCTCCCTGCACTAAACACTAATATACACACATCAGCATCCGGTTGCTTGATAGTTCGGGGATGGATCTGTCGGATAGCTATACCTTATAAACGTATTAGTACCTTGAGGATTATTAGCTATAGCTGAAATGCAAAACGCTGTAGCTCCTGTAGGAACATATCTGAAACCTATGTGTGTCGTAGAATTATCTCCTCCAGTTATTACCCCATTAATAGTAAAAGAGAAAGCAGTAGCAGCCCATGGCGGACCTGCCGTACAAGGACAGTATTGAACGTTTCTAAGTGTGCCATCGTCGGCAAGTGTGGCGGTGGCAACAGCGGGGCAGGTTGTTGCGCTTCCT
>MEUZ01000005.1 GCA_001772615.1 candidate division WWE3 bacterium RIFCSPHIGHO2_01_FULL_40_23
TGACTTAAGTTCGTACAATGTAGGTATAGGGACGACTGATCCCGATAGCAAGTTACACGTAGTAGGAGGAGATACATATATAGCTCCTGACAGCGGATACACGTTTAACAATCCTTCAGCCAATGAAGATCTGTATGTCTTTGGAAACATTGAACTTGATGGAATACTGTATGGAACAGGAGTAACACTTAGTGGAGGTATTAACGCTACAGGTAATATAGATACACAGGGTACTATCCAGACCGGATCAAGTAACATTACTCTTACATTAGCTACTGGGTATATAGACGCAGCCGCTCTTACACTTACTACTTCAGGAGGAACAGGATCCACTCTTAGTAACAGTGGACTGGAAGTAGTATCCAATGGTCTTACACTGCTTAAAGGATGCACAGATGGTCAGATACTTAAGTGGGATAACACAGGTGAGTTCTGGTACTGTTCAGCTGATAACTCCGGAGCCGGAGCTACGGCATGGGATGACATAGGAGATCCTGATGGTAATAACATCATTAACCTATCTACCTTTACTACACAGTTTGACTTTACAGGTACTACCACCACAGGATGGACATACAATGCCGACTCTCTTACGGAAGGTACAGCTTATCTACTATCAGTAGATGGTATAACCAGTGGTAAAGGACTGGATATATCCAGCTCCTCTACAGCTCTTACGGGAGCATTACAGTCCATTACCCTATCAGGATCTAATACTAATAACACAGGTACTCTTCTAGATATATCTAATACCGGAGGATCTAATAACAATACCTCTCTCTATATAAAGCACTATGCGGATGGTACAGGGCCTGGTAACTTTGCATTACGGGTAGATGATGTATCGGGTGATACCTCTCCCTTTGTAATAGATGAACTTGGTAATGTAGGGATTGGTACCAGTATTCCAGAGGCCAAGCTTGATCTAGTAACAACCTCAAGCACCTTAGATGCCATGAACATAACCGCAAACTCAATAGATGGTGAAACATTACTTGATATAAGTGCAAACGGCCTCACTTCTGGAAAAGGTATAAACCTCGCCTCTACATCTAACGCCCTTACCTCTGGAAACCTAATTAGTTTAGACTGGAGCCCAACTATATCCACAACCGCAAGTGGAGACTTGTTTTCAATAAATATAGGCTCTTTAGGAACTACAACGGGTAACCTCTTCAACATCAAAGACGCGTCTTCGTCCATCTTCTCCATTTCGGAAACTGCATTAACGTCAAACCTTCCCGCAAGTTTCAACTCTCCTGGAGATGTTTCAATGGCTTATGATCTTATATTTACAAACCAAACAACTGCAAACATATTGTCAAACGGGCCCCTTTATATAACTGCAGGACAGTCCTTTGAAAACAACGATTTAACCTTAATTACATATGGGACAGGGGACTTGGTACTTGACACACCAGGCGGAGTAACGCTAATACAAGCTCAAAACTGGAATATTGCGGATAGCTCCCCCACCTCTCTAAACATTGAATCGGGGCTTTTAAACCTTGATTCCCAGAACACAAGAGTAGGGATAGGTACTACAGCTCCTGATTCCAGATTACATGTAAGAGGTGGAGATCTGTATGTAGCTCCTGATACAGGATATACATTTAACAATCCCACGGCTAATGAAGATCTCTATGTCTTTGGAAACATAGAGCTTGATGGAATACTGTATGGTACAGGAGTAACACTTAGCGGAGGTATTAACGCTACAGGTAATATAGATACACAGGGTACTTTGCAGGCTGGATCAAGTAACATTACTCTTACATTAGCTACTGGGTATATAGACGCAGCCGCTCTTACACTTACTACTTCAGGAGGAGCTGGATCTACTCTATCTAACTCAGGACTGGAAGTAGTATCCAATGGTCTTACACTGCTTAAAGGATGTACGGATGGACAGATACTTAAGTGGGATAACACTAATGAGTTCTGGTACTGCGCAGCAGATAATAATAGTGGTGGTGCTACCGCCTGGGATGATATAGGAGATCCTGACGGTAATAACACCATTAACCTGTCTACCTTTACCACCCAGTTTGACTTTACAGGTACTACAACCACAGGATGGACATATAACGCTGACTCTCTTACGGAAGGAACAGCATACTTACTATCCGTAGATGGTATAACGAGCGGTAAAGGACTGGATATATCCTCTACCTCGGGAGCCTTTACGGGAGCATTACAGTCAATAACACTATCAGGATCTAATGTTAATAACACGGGTACTCTTCTAGATATATCTAATACCGGAGGATCTAATAACAATACATCTCTATACATAAAACACTACGCTGATGGCACAGGGCCTGGGAATTTCGCGTTACGAGTAGATGACCAAGCTTCCGATACCTCTCCCTTTGTAATAGATGAACTGGGTAATGTAGGGATTGGTACTACTAATCCGGGACTTAACAACAGCGCACTTGCAATAACAAAATCCTATACAAACCAGGGTGCGTTTGTGGTTGACAATGACCCAACATTCGCCATTAACTCAAACGGCTCATATTCAATTATAGGTTATGACCTCGACCTAACTACCAGCGGATCAGGAAACAACACCGCGTCAGAGTACCTATACTACGGCGCGCTAAACAATAACAACACGGGAACATTGACCACAGGCTACGGGACATTCTCTGAAATATACAATAAGAGCACGGGAACAATTACCCAAGCCGCCGGTGGTTACTTTGACGTTCAAAACCAGGGCGGTGATCCCGGGGGAAATATAACAACTGCTTACGGAGTGTACTCAACTGTCAAGGAGGACTCTGCCGCTACAATTTCAACCGCCTATGGGGTATATAGCAACGTAACAAACACTGGAACAACAGGCGGTACAATACAAAACGCTTATGGCCTCTACTCCGGCATACTCAACTCAAGCGGTACAGTAGGCACAGGTTATGGGTTATACATAGATGACCTGCAGGCAACTTTAGACTTCGGCATTTTCCAGACGGATTCGGGCGCGGAAAATTACTTTGCCGGAAACGTAGGAATAGGAACCACCGCTCCCGATGCCCTACTCCACGTAAGGGGAGGAGATCTGTATGTAGCTCCGGATACAGGTTATACATTTAATAATCCTACAGCCAATGAAGATCTGTATGTATTTGGTAACGCTGAAATAGATGGAATACTCTACGCTGGATCTACTCCTGTAGCATTAACATTAGCTACAGGATTTATAGATTCCGATGCTATTACACTTACTACCACAGGAGGTACTGGAGCAACTCTATCTAACTCTGGTCTACAGGTAGTATCTGATGGATTAACACTACTCAAAGGCTGTAATAACGCCCAGATACTCAAGTGGGACAACACAGGCGAGTTCTGGTACTGCGCCGCAGATGAATCAGGGGGCGGAGGCGCGTTCACCTCAGCAAGTGACATAATAGATAAAACAACAGCAGCCGACCGGTTAAGGCTTGCCTACGGGGACGCGGGAGATGTCCAGCTTGAAATCACAAACGTGTCGGCGGCCGTTGCTCCTACCGCTGATGTGGTCCAGCTTAACTTAACAGGTGGCGACGGGATAACCGCCGACAACATAGACGGCTTGTATATCAACATAGAAGGAGCCGACGGAACTTCCACGGATGTTTCGGCGCTGCATCTTGACTTTGACCCGATAGGAGGCTCGGCTGACGATACCTTCTCCGCAGTACTGATAGACAGCCTCACCGCAACGGCGGCAAGCGAATACGGCATCAACATGAACGCAAGCGGCTGGGACATCGGCTTAAGAGTTACAACAACCATAACCGGCACGGCCGCGCAGGACATTCAAAATATCACCATAACCAACCAGACCTCATCAGGCACCCAAAGAGGCATAGTGATAACAAACGCCAATGACGCGGCTAACGCCACAACAGAATCCTTAATACTCCTTGACAACGCGGAAGACGCAACTTCCACCCTGACTGACGCAATCCTTATCACCTCAAGCGGAGTAAGCGGAGGCATTGTGGACGGGCTTGACGTGTCAGATTCCTTTATTACAAATGCCATAAACATTGGGGACAATATTATTTCAGGAACCAACTTCACTGTTGCCACAACTGGAGGAATAACATCAGCCGGCGACTGGATATGGAGCGCAACCACACCCACCATTACTATCAATGCTGCCGAAACCGTTACCATAGGCCCTTCGGGCGGTGATACATTCACCATCAACGCGAGCGGGTCATTGTTCTCATTCTCGGACGGAACCAACTCCTTCACCTTTGATGTTGATTCCGGGCCTCTTTACGCCGGAACCGCAAGGCCCACAAGAAAGGTTACTCTTTCTCCCGAATTCCCTGGTGCAACTCTAACCGGCGATACCACAAACAATGTAGGAACCATGACCTCCGATTTCTGTGAAAACGGAGTGAGCGCGGATATCCCACAAACCAATACCGCGGTCTGCAATACCTCTGGCGACATCCACAACTATTACAGCTGGGTGGGCCAGGGAGGCTCGGCAAACGATTACGATATCTGGGTAAGATGGAGAGTTCCAGATAATTTCGCGGCCTTTGCCGCTTCGGGCAACCCCATTCAGGTCTGGGGCAAAAGAACCGACGCAACAAATAACGCGGTTACGGTTTTCTTATACGACACAGCGGGAACGCTTGAAAACGGAGCTAGCGGCACGCAGGTTGCGGGTACTGCCTGGACGCAGACTTCAATTGAAGCCGCCCCGTATGAGGGAACCTACACGGCGGGAAGCTACGCAACGTTTAGAATAGTGATGACCGCCGACATATCCGGCGACACCGTGCAGGTGGGTGAGATTGACATTGAATACCTGACGAATAATTAATACACTTGTCATCGCGAACGAAGTGAAGCGATCTCACTAGATTGCCGCGTCCGCCGGCTAGCGGACGGCATGACAGGCACTATTTGTCATTCTGACGAAAGTCAGAATCTTTAAGGTCATTCTGGACCTGATCCAGAATCTATAAATTAGTAACAATGTATATTATAATGTTACAACGAAATTTTTATACTACGTTTATATCCTTGCTAGCGCCGGAAACAGCGTTTTGTATATCGGAGTTACAGGTAATATCAGAAAGAGAGTTTACGAACATAAGAGAGGGCTGATAAAAGGATTCACGTCTAAATACAAGGTACACAAATTGGTATACTTTGAGATTTACGAAAAAGCTATTCAAGCAATAGCTAGAGAAAAAGCTCTTAAGAATTGGAAGAGAATGTGGAAAAATGAATTGATCACAAAGCATAACCCGAACTGGGAAGATTTATACAGGGGATTTTAAGAGATCCCGGGCCAAGCCCGGGATGACATGAATTGAGTCCGGCATGACACATTTTGTCATTCTGGACCTGATCCAGAATCTAAAACATGAAACATACATTTTTTAAAAAACCGAAAAACAAGCTTATAAAAACCGCCGCTATCGCCATAAGAAGAGTGTTAAGCTCTATTTTGATACTGCTAATCCTTTTATTCTGGACGACATCCAAGCTTCCAAGAATCCCGCTTGTTAACTTCCCTCCCGAACAAAAAATAGCCTACGCTTCCAACACAGGCTTTGTGCTTCCAAGCACTCTCCCTAGCAACACATGCACAGCCCCAACAACGGGAAATTTCACGGATGACGCACCTCCGGACAACAACAACGACCTTTATGCCTGTGCTGTAGACAACAACCCCAATGTTGAAGAAAACTTCCAGTTTAGTGGCTATAGCTTTGGGCTAACGGCGAGCGCCAAAATCCTTGGCATAGTTGTACATTTAAATGATGTTCATATAAGCTCCGCTACTGCTGGTGGAACTCAAGACTTTAAAGTGCGTATTTCATGGGACGGAGGAACTACCTGGACCGCGGCGGCTCAAAACGACTCTGACACCTGCACCACAGGAGACATTGGCACAGCGGCATTGGACGGAGATGAATATTACTGCAACAACAGCACATCAACAGCTGGAACATCCGAACCCTCGTCGGGGACATTTTGGGGTAGAAGCAATTGGACCACAACGGAGCTAAATTCATCAAACTTTGTGGTTCATATAGTTGGAGACAATAACAACAACACCGCAAGGATAAACTACGTTGATGTCGTGGACGTAAAAGTTTACTACACCTCAACTTTTACCTTAAGCGCCTACAGGTGGTATGTGGATTCGGACAATGAAAACGTAACAGATATATGGGGCAACCCCGATATCGCCGAAAGCACCGCCTTAACTACACTTCCCGCGTCCCAGGACCCCCCTAAACCAACACAGGAATTAAGGTTAAGAGTAGCCTTGACGGTAGGAACAGTTAACCTCGCGACAAGCGACGTAACTTTTAAACTTGAATATAAGGCGGGAACGGACGGAAGCTGTACCACAGGCTCCTGGACCGATGTCGGCGCTGGAGGAGGCGCTGAAATCTGGCGGTATGCGACCTCGTCCGTCACGGACGGGGCGGACATTACAGTAACCAAACTAACACCGTCAGATGTTCTGGAAGAGTACGCCAAGTCCAACCCGACACAAACAAACCACAACTCTGGTACAACCACACAGGATGTTGAGTACGATTTTCATCTTGAGCACAACAGCGCCGCAGCTGTTACGCAGTATAGCTTCAGGCTCGTTTACAATGACACCCAAGATAACGTGCTTGGCACCTACACGGTCTGCCCCACCCTTACGACAAGGCCAGAGACGGATAATCTAATGAGGCACGGTAACTTTTTTGAAAACAACGCGGAAAGAGGCTTCTTCTGGGCTAATTGACAGGCAGTCTGCCTGTCATCCCTGCGGAAGCAGGTATCACTACGAATAGAGATCCCGGGTCAGGCCCGGGATGACAAGACCAATTGTCATTCTGGCGACCGTGTTGTCCATGGCGGGAAAGCTAGGATACTTATTGTCATTCTGGCGCAAGCCAGAATCTAAAACATATGAAAAAAATGAAATTTTTTAAATCATGGGGAGCGCCTTTAATAATCAGCATTCTGGCGTTTGGTCTCATAAGACCCTCTTTTGCGCAGGCGGTGGCTGGAAGCGGCCCTGAAGAAATCATTTCTTTCCTAGCATCAAACAACGTCCCCGCGGGATCCGAAACCATTCTTGAGAATCAGCAGGTCTATTATGAATACAAAGGCAATAAAAACTTCATCACAGAAGGAAGGAACAATAGCAGAATGGCATTTTCCAAAGGCGAGTTCATAACTTATGTAAAAGATATAAACGGGCCCGGGCAGATCTTTCTTTACAATATCCCCTCTCAAACTACGGTACAGGTAACCAATTTTAGTTCAAACCAAAAGCCTAAAGTAAGCAAAGAAGGCGTTGTTGTATGGGAAAAATGGATTGATGATACCTGGCAAATATTTGTTTTTGACGGCACGTCCATCTCTCAAATCACTACGGGTGACCCAGCAATAAATCCGGAGATAGAAGGTAACAATATAGTCTTTGCAAGAAAAGACAAACTGACGGGCGAATGGAGGGCTGAATGGTATTCTCTAATAACGGGTGAACTAAGAAGTATCGGAAGAGGTTTGTCGGCAAAATTTCCTAGATTTGAAAACGGAAGCCTTGTGCTTGGGATTAATACAGAGGCATCAGAATCCGACATACCTTTATCAGATGGGAGCGAAAGCACCGAGTCCGCTATCCCAACCCTTCCTCCAGAAATTGAAGAGCTAATAAGAGATATTGAAATTTCAACTCCATCCGCATCCCCGGTTGAAACTTCAGAAGCGCCTGAAACCGTAACGGAGGAGGAAATAAGAAACGAGCTTGAAGAAGTTCCGGTGCTTACAGAACCAGAAGGCGCGGGCGCAGGAACAACAGAAACTCCCGTTATAAGTGAATCTTCAGTTGACGAATCATCATCCCCCACCACTCCATAGAGAGAAAAAGGCAAACATTATGTCATTCTGGCGAAAGCCAGAATCTATTATTAGAAGATCCTGAATCAAGTTCAGGATGACACGAATCAAATACGCGTATTGATCACGGAATCAATCTTCTCCAAATAAAAATCATATTCAAGTATAAGATTTGTTTCGTCTGTGAGAAGCTTCACCGTCCCATCGGACTTTATTACCGATAATTCAAGTTCAAAGGCCTCTTCTTTCAATCTTTGAAACTGATTGCTAATTTCTGATCTTTCATCTTTAGCCCCCTGGTAATCTCCATTTTTAAGAAGATTTATAAAAACAGAGAGTGATTCAACCGTCTTGTCTATTTCATTTTGAACTGAATCGGTACTCAAATCACCTGTCTGCTCTTTCAAACCGGCGGAAATCCTTGATAGACCTTTAATGGCGGCTTCCGACCTCGCAATCAGCTCTTCTTTTTGAGAAACGACGTCCAAAGATTCCAAATCTGTCTTTGGATCATAGTAGTAAATACTTGAAAGCGATGAACCAAGACCAGAAAGCTTTTCAACCACACTCCCCTGCCTGTTAAGAACGTTCTCGGTTTTGCCATAGAGTGCTTCTACACTTCTAGCTAAACCACCATCCAAGGAATCTGCCATCCCCACGCTTGCCCGCCCTCTTGGCGGGAAAGTGGGGATCTTGCTAGTATTCCCAGATTCCCCCCGGATGAGAAGATCACCGGTTTTCGCTTCTTTAACCCTTTCCAGCCCCTCTTTATTAGTCCTTTGAATAATCCCAAGCGCCTGCTCCTTTTTAAATAAAAAATTTGGATCTTTTGGATCAAGCCTTGCAAACTCAACTATAAAAATACGATTTTCGGCAAGACCTCCGCGATTTTTTGAAAGCTCTGACTGCAGTTTAACAAGGTTTCTTACAAGAATTGTTCTAGGGCGTAAAAACAAAAAATAATATAAAGCAAAAAGCACACCCAAAAAAATCACAATTTTCAAAATTAAGAGGACCCAACCTTTTTTCATCCCAAAAGATTATACCAGCCTCCTTTTAGATTGCGAGAACCCGCCTCTCAAGCGAAGCGGGAGGGTGGGGACGAAGCAATCCACGCAACATACTCATAATCTCCGCACATTCTTGTAAACAAAATGCCTATAGCTTATAATACGACCATGGATGTTAAAACCCTAGCAAAAAAAGCGGCTTTACCGCTTTTAGGTATACTTGTTGTTTTGGGTATAGCATTGGCACCCTCCATTTATTTTTATAAAAAATATCAGGAAGCCCAAAAAGCCGCCACAAACCCAACTGAATCAGCACAAAAAGAAGCCGAGAAGCTAATTGCCGCGGTCTCAAAAATAATGGAGCTTCCCGAAGGCGAGGTCCCAACCGTAGCTACTGTATCCGATGAGGACAAGCTTAAAGAAAACCCATTTCTCGCAAGAGCCAAAAACGGGGATAAAATCCTTATCTATAAAGACCAGGTTAAAAAAGCCATTATTTACCGCCCTAGCACCGGAAAAATTGTTGACGTAGGCGCTGTAAGTATAAATGAGCAGCAGGGCCAGGTGGCGGGAGCCGAGACAGACCAAACAGGCAGTGTCCCCGAACAAAATAAGGAAGGGGAAACAAAAGAACCGCCCAAGGAAGAACCTAAAAAAGAGGAAATCCTCTTAAAAATCGCATTATTTAACGGTACTAAAACCACAGGACTGACAAAAACCGTTGAGGAGAAGCTTAAAACTAATGGAATTAAGTTTGAGATACCCGACCGTGACAATGCTTCTAAAGATAACTACAATAAAACTCTTGTGGTTGGTATTACAAGTGGAAATGAGGATGTTATCAAACAGATTTCAGAATTGCTAGGGGCTGATGTTGTAGCTCTTCCAGAGGGTGAAAAGAAACCTGAAGCCAATATTCTCATAATCGCCGGCCAAAACCTCGTGAAATAACGCGGTGGCGGTTTAGGTTTGATCGTTAAGCAGAACAAGTTCGCTTCATGGTGCCCCCGCCCAGAATCGAACTGGGATCGGCGGTTTAGGAAACCACTGCTCTATCCTATTAAGCTACGGGAGCAAACTGATTCAATACAACTTTATCAAACGCCCTCTATTTTCACACAACCCACCTCAAACATCAATTTTTCCTTCTCCCCAGGGGTCTTAAAACTTTTAGTCCTTCCATCGGAAAATGCTTAACATTAAAAGTAACGAGTGTTAGGCCATTTTGCAAACAGGCACTAGCAATAAGGCAGTCAATTAAACTCAAACTTGATAAGCCCTTAGAGTATTGCTGCCAGATAAATCCAGCCTGCTTAGCTATCTTTTCATTAATGGGAATGTGTATATGCTCTTTTAAAAACTCCTCCGTAAAGCCTATCTCGGACGGAAATATATTCTTATATATCTCTGCCATAGAAATGACACAGATATATAAAGGCCCTTCCTCCTTAAGACGGGACACCCAGTCAACTATATCCTTCTTTCCTCTTAAGACCCAAATGAGTATGTCAGTATCCAAAAGATACATTACTTAAAACTCCTACCGCTTTCCCCCCTAACCTTTCTAATCCAGTCTTTCACCTTATTTTTGGTTGACCATTCAGGATGGCTCTTTGAAGTCAATACCCCAGCTGTCCTTCTTAAGACTGCCTCATAAGATTTCTTATCAAACCTTTTATTACTTATAACCTCGGCTATCTCAATATTCCTCTTTTCATCCTTAATTATTACTTTATTTCCTTTAGATACCTCATTAAGGTATTCGGAAATATTATCCCTAAATTTGCTTATAGATATAATTAAATTCATGGATTTATTTTAGTACAATATGTACAGATTGTAAAGAACCCATCAATATCCTTACTTAAACTTGGTCGAAATATTTGCTAGAATCAGTTGGTTGTTGGATATGGAGGGGTCGCATAGCGGCCGAGTGCGTCTGTCTTGAAAACAGATAGGCCCGCAAGGGTCTCGAGAGTTCGAATCTCTCCCCCTCCGCCATGAAGCTAAGCAGAGCTTGCTTCTTGGGCGTGAAGTGAACTTCGTTCTACTTCACGGCCATTAAACCTACTTTAACCACACACTAATTACAAAAAATGCCGCGAGAATAAAACCCCACAATATTAAAACATTAATAAAAACCCAGGTTTTTAGACCCTTCTCCCCCATTGGATTTCGGGAAAGTTCAGTAAGTGACCTTGAAGAGATGTAGGAAAGACGCCATAAAGAAAGAACGAACAAAACTACAATCAGCCCGACTTTCAAAAAGTTAAAGCTTCCCACGGTTGGAAAAAAACCTGGACTATTAGGGGCCTTTATATCCAAATTACTAATTCCACCGCTTGACCCCGTCATGGCAGGGTTATAATAAGTGATATTCAGATTAACTTTGATTTTTCCTACGCCTGAACTTGAATAATCTTCAAGCGCTGTGCCAAGAACAAAACCTTCCTTCCCTGCCTTCATAGCTGTTCCGGAAACATCGGAAGAAGTAAGAAAGTCCCCTTTTTTGATTGCACCTCCCGACGCCGTAACTTTAACCTCCGCAAAGCCGTTTGAAATCACGGGATAAGTCCCCGATAAATCATTTTGCTTTAATTCCAGGGCAGGTTTAGCCGTCACAACACCAAAGATTAAAGGGTTATAGGATTTCTTTGAAACCCTAAACCCATCGGATGAGGCAACAATTATATCTCCATCACCCACGTCAGGGTCACTTATAACTACACCCCTGGCAACACCAAGAGTTGTGGTATCGGCAAATGAAACCTTTGATAGGTACAAAACCGTCAAAAACACTACAAGCAGAGAGTTAGAAATGCTCTTCACAAGCTGGTGTAGCTGCATACTAGCTAATAATAGACTTAAACCATAACCAGGTCTAGGGTCATAGAGCCAGGACTAAACCCCTGTCCAGCACAAACCTCGTGCTGACCCAAAGCCCTAGTTCATGCTAACTATGAAATAATATGCTATTCTTCTTTTAAAAGGATCAAACATTTAAGGGAAAAATACTGTGTAAAACGATATTTCCGACAACCATGGTAATAGAATACATAATCATATGACAGAGATAAAATACTTTTATAACAACAATTAAAGACTGTTATCACTTCATAAGCAGGATTGAGAAGGATAAATTTATTAACTTGCGTAATGCTATAGATATTTTAGGGAAAAATATGACACTTCTACTCACCTATCTCTTCTGTCCACATTTTGAGGAAAGTTAAAATTAATTTTTGTATAAAAATGTATGACATTTAGTAATAAAGTATGCTAAACAAATAGTATCTTTGTTTATTAAAAAGGCTGAAATTAACAGAATATAGAGTCTAATTGTACTTACAGTATTATTTCACTAACTCTGTGCTCTCCGTTCTCATAAACTGTTAAAATGTCAAACCTTGGGGTCTGAAGATTCCTTTCCTTCGTAAGCGCTCCGACAACAATGTGTGTCAACGTATCTCTTTCTGGATCCAACACTTTATCCGACCTATGATTATCCCCCGCGAGCACCGCTTTGACAGAAGAACTCCTAATCAAAGAAAGAAGCAATGCCGCCTGATCTGAAACAGCCTCATTATTCTCACCCATTAGTTTAAACCCATCGCTGTTATAAAGGGGATTTGACATAAAAACAAACGTCTGGACATTACCGTCAACACTCTCAAGTTCTTCGCTAAACCACTTCAGCTGGTCTTTATCAACACCTATCTCGTTATCGCTGTTGTCTATTAGGATTAATTTCACCCCATTTATCGCTAAACTTCCGTATCTTTGCCCAAAGACCGAAGTAAAGTTTAAAGATCCTTCGCTTTTCCACAAATCATGATCACCCGGCACCGAATAATACGGAAGGGTAGACGTATCCATAGCCTCCTTAGCCTTTTTAAGCTCATCAAGGGAACCAACGGAAGTGTAATCCCCGAGAAATACAATAGCCTGCGCGCCGATGTCTGTTGATTTAGTTATCGCAGAGGCAAGGTTGTCATTATCATTATGAGAGTCGGAAAGAAGCGCAATCTTTAAAATCTCCCTTGAATTTACGGGAACCTCATCTTCTTTATCTCTATTGAGCAGAGAACTTCCTCTCTCAATATATTTCCCCGCTACTTCCGGTATAGGCACGAGACTCTTATCAAGCAGGGTTGCAAGATCAAGTCGCGAAAATTCGGAAACACCGTATGAAATACCATAAATTACACCAAAAACAAGGCCGGCAAATACAAACATTTTTAAGAGGCCAAAAAGCGAGAAACTCTTTGATTTGGAGGGTTTTCTTCCCATGCCACAATGATAGCACAAGTCACATTCTTAAGGGCGCGTCTATGCCAAGGAGGAAAAGGCCGTCCTTTAAGACTTTTGAGACGGCAAGAGTCAGTGAAAGCCTGAAATTTTTAGCCAAAGCATCTTTCGCATTGATAATGGAAAGAACGTTATAAAAAGAATTAAATTTCTGGGCCAGGTCAAAAAGATAGCCGCAAACAAGGCTTGGTGAAAAGCCCTCACCAGCTGCGATTACAACTTCGGAAAACTTGTAAAGAGCTCTCATTACCTTAAGTTCGTCGGCAACGGGTTTATAAGAAAGGTCACCCCCACCCGTCTTGGCCTTGACGCCTGCTTTCCTTAAGACCGAACAAGCCCTGGCATGTGTGTATTGAAGATAGGGACCCGTGTCGCCTTCAAACTTGGTCACATAGGAATAGTCAAAAACTATGTCCTGTTTGCTAGCCACCTTAAGCATCGGGTACTTAAAAGCGGCAAGAGCAACCTCTCGTATAACCTCATTTTTATCAGCGTTTTCACTCTCCTGCACTTTTTTAAATTTAGCACTTTTACCCTCGCTCTCCTTCATCTGCCCACTACTTTCAAGCTCCTCTCTCTTTTCAACCTCTTCTTTTTCAAGCTCCAAAAGCCTCTCCAAAACGTCATCCGCGTTAATCACAAGGCCAATTCTTGAGGACATAGCACCCTCCGGAAGCCTCACCTCGCCGTAAGAGACATGATAAAGGTTCCCCGCCCATGGGAAATCAAAAATTTCAAGTATTTTAAAAATCTGTCTAAAGTAATCATCCTGTCTGTGATCTACTACATATAGCCTTTTATATAGGCCATACTTTTCAAAACTTTCTTTGGCAAGCTCCAGGTCTTGCGTTGAGTAAATAGATGTTCCATCACTTCTTAAAAGCACTTTATCGGGAATTCCATATTTTTCAAGTTTAGCTATGATGGCACCCGTTTCGTCTTTTTCCGCTAAACCCTTTTTAAGCGCGAGATTTGCTATCTCTTTGCCTTTTTCAACAATATCGCTTTGTTTTTGAACAAGGTCAAACTTTATACCTTGATCATTATAAGTCTTCTCCCAACCCTCATAAGCCCAGTTCACAATTTTTTTCCAAATCTTCACCGTTTCGCCATCTCCCGCTTCCAGTTTTCTAAACAGTTCCTTCGCTTCCTCTAAAAGCCTCGGATCTTTCTCAACTTCCGTTTCAAACATGATGTAAAAATCTCCGACAAAATGATCGGCTTTTTTATCCGGCTTTTTACCCGCCCCGTACTTTTTATACATCAACATACTTTTGCAAATATGCAAACCCCAATCATTTATGTAATTTGTTTCCAAAACTTTAAATCCCAAAAAGCGAAGAATTCTGGAAATGGAATTTCCCAAAAAATTATTTCTGGCATGTCCTATGTGCTGTGGTTTGTTTGGATTAGGTTGTGAATATTCAACCAATATTGTTTTATCCATACCAATTTCTCTAACCCTATAATCATAATCAGTCTTTGAAAGGTTATGTACATTATCTTGTAACCATTTCTCGGAAATCCTAAAGTTTATGAAGCCGGGTTTAACGGTTTCCACTACCGAAAACAGGCTGTACTCATTATGTTTAATGATCAAAGTAGGTACTAACCCCTGTAGCCTATAACTAATTTTGTTGGCAATTTCCAAAGGAGATTGCTTTAAGTCCTTCGCAATTACCATAGCGACATTGGTTGAGTAATCCCCCCACTTTTCATCCGCCGGATGCTCAAGATTTATCTTGTCAGGACAAGAGATACCTGCTTCAGTCACTGCTTTTCTTATAATTTTTACTAGATCTTCCCGGATCATGTAAGAAATATAGTGGAAGGAAGGGTCAGTGTAAAGGAATACTACCTCTCCACAGAAACTTCATAGCCTTTGCCATCTGTAACAACTTCAATAGTGCCATCTTCATCAGTCCGCAAAACGGTAGAACCATTGGCTTTGAAAAAGGAAATCACAGACAAAGAAGGATGGCGGTATTTATTATTTCTCCCAACCGAGATTATTGAAACTTCTGGTCCCAGTTTCTCAAAAAATTCTTTGTTAAGAGAGTCGGATGATCCATGGTGCGGGACCTTTAAGACTTCAATTTCGTAATCTGAAAGTGCGTCCGGAGAAATCTCATCATAAACCTCCATTTCGGCATCTCCGGTAAATAAAGCCTCAAAATCACCATACTTAAAAAGGAAAACTATGCTCCCCAAATTTTCATTTTCAACCTCGCTTACGCTTTCATTTAAGGGCCAGAGAACGTCAAATAAAATCCCATCAAGCTGTATATCATTATTGGACCTGGCAAGGGAAACCTCCTTAACCCTGCCTGACGACGTTGCTTCACGTAAAAGCTCTTCCCATTTTCCAAAAACCTTGGTTTCAGCTTTTATCTCTGTTGTCAGAACTACCCCCACACGGCAATACTTAAGTACCTCATTCAGCCCATAAAGATGGTCTGAATGCGGATGGGTCAAAACAACCAGATCAAGGTAGCAAGGCCCAGGTTTTATATCCTTAACTATAAAATTTAACACCCTTGAGTCGGGGCCGCCGTCAACCAGAATATAAGAGCCATGAACCGTTTTAATAAAGATGGAGTCACCCTGCCCGACATCATAAAACTTCAGATGAATGAGGTTATCGTCTTTAAGCCTAAAGCTTCCATAAGCTATTGAATAAGAAAGGAGCGCCGCGAGAGCCAAAATGAAAAATTTTATGAAAAGTTGTTGAGCTTTCTTTGGGCGCATTAATTTTCTTTAAAGAAAGTAAGTGAAAACAACAATAAGGCATAATAAAATCCTATAAAGATCAAGTTCACTCTAAAGCCTACGTCCGAAAACCTTAGGGAGCCGAAATAATTTACAACGGAAACGAAATACTCAAGGAGCAGATAGACGGGCCAGATTAAAATTTTTGATATAACGGGGAAGAATACCGCCGCGGCAACAATAACACCCCCAAGAACCATAATGGCGGGCACAGTCCATAAAACTAGAACATTTACAAAAGGGGAAAGGAGTGAAACTCTTCCAAAATAAAATGAAATCAAAGGCCATACGAAAAGGGTAGCCGACATTGTCTGGAAGAAATCTTTCAGGATGAGTCTCGTGGGATCCATAAATGGGGCGTCTAGCTTATTCAGAAGGTGCAGAAAACCTTTTTCTATCCTGTTCGCGTAAAGAATGAGCCCTAACGTAGATAAAAAGCTGAACTGGAAACTTAAGTTGAGCGCCCAGGACGGTTTATAAAAAATCATAAGAAGTGCCGTCACAATAAGTATCCAGATAGTGCTCTTTTTTCGGCCATACAACTCACCAAAACTCACAAAAATTGACATTATATAGGCTCTTAAAATCGGGGCTTGAAAACCCGATAGTGCAACATAAAACAATACTAAAAACTGCACAATTAGAAATTTCTTAAACCTACTATAATGCACAAGAAGTCCTGAAACAAATGTAGTGAATAGAAAGCTGACTACACTTATGTTATAGCCGGAGGCGACCACCACATGAATTGTCCCCGTACGTTTTAAATTTTCTTCAAACGATTTGGGAAGCGATTCTTTAATCCCAAAAATTATTCCTGACAGAAGAGATGAATGGGGTTTTGGGAGTAAAGTTTCCGTAAGTTCAACAAGACGGGTTCTAAATCTATTGTTAGCACTTAAACACACCAAGCACTTAGGTTTAACAATTGTTAAGAAAAGTATGACAAGTAATGCTAATAAAATAAGGACTTTTTGATGTCTAATAACATTTGTCATATTATATCTTAAAATAACTACCGTTCACCTTTAACTAATTAACTTGAACAGTAAGCCGCTAAAAAGTAATTTTTGTCTTAATCTCCTTGAGTACCGACTCTCTTACCTGGGATTTCTTGACAAGATCATCAAAATTTTCGTAGGGTCTATTTTCAATTATTCTCTTGCCGTAAGCTTCCCCTATTCCTGGAAGCCCGTCCAGCTCGGAAAGAGATGCCTTGTTCACGTTAATAAGATCTGAATCGTTCTTTCCGGTTTGAGCTGAACCGGCAGACCCGGTAGCCTTAACTGCATTTGAAGATAAGACTTCTTTTTCTGTGTCATCCAGATAAGGAATGTACACTTTCTCGCTGTCATGGAGTTTTGAAGCTAAATTAAGGTTTTTATCAAGCCATCTTCTATCAGCCAATTTAGTAAAACCACCTGACATTCTGACCAAATCATTTATTCTTATACTTTCCGAGGCTTCATAAACGCCAGGCCTAAGAATAGCCCCGGAAATTTCAACAATTATATTATTTGTCATACTTTGTCTTCCAGTATCTAAATTGTTTTCATCAATTGTCACTACACTTTGAGAGGTTTTAGAAACAGAAATGGATTCTTTCAGCGCTTTATCCGGAAGATAAATCATTATTAGACTTGAAGCTAAACCTCCTATAAGAAAGGAAACGACAACAGCTCTATTCTGAATGAGAAATGTCCAAAAACTTTTTTCTTCATAAAGTTTATCCGTAGTTAAATCCATAATAATCTAATATATATTATACTATATTAGCTGAGTGATGGAAAGATATTAAAAAAACCAATTTATCCGACTACAGGTCTTATTTTGTTTCCGACAAAATGTGTTCATGATATAAAATCTACCCATTACTAAAACAAGGAAAATCCTTGACAAGCTTGTACTCAATATTTATCATTATCAATGGTTACCAAATATTGCAACAAAAGCAAAAATGAAATTCAACCCTGCCCTTCAAAATAACCCTGACAATTTAGACAATGGACAAAACAAAATACTTAGCATTTCCGAAGCCTCATCTATTCTAAAAATATCCCCCTCCAGCTTGAGACGACTTGAAAAAGAGGGTAAAATCGCCTCTTATAGGTTACCAAACAACTATAGGGTCTTTAGATTACGTGAGATCACGGCTTTAAAAGAAAGACTCCAAGAAGTAAAGTTCATATCAACCTTAGAAAGTTTTAATAACCAAGCTAAGCCTTTTAAACCCTCTGCAACCCGATTTGAACCTCAAACAAAAGTCCCTTTCCTTAATACCCTGCGCAACCCCGCTGTTATAACCTCCTTGCTTCTGCTTTCCGGAATCTCTTACTTCCTTTTGTTAAGTCAGCCTAAAAAAGACCTTTTATCTTTTGTACCAGACTTTGCACCACAGGACAGCGCAGATGAGATTGATAAACAACGAACAAGAAAAAGTATAAAAAATGTACTCGCACTGGAAGAGAGCAACTGGGATAACACCACCTTCTTTATAAACATTGACACCAATATCAAAAAACTTGAGGTGGCTGAAAGCCTTAAAGTCAACGGGCCCTCTGTTTTTAACGGTGATGTCAGCATACCCAACCAAAGTCTGAATCTTGGAACGGGCTCAATAACGGCGTCTAACATTCTTTACGGTGTTAAGGCGGGAGACGGAATTGAGGTAACTAGCGGCCAGACCCCGACTATTTCAAACGACGGGGTCTTGTCACTTCAAGGAAAGACGGGTGAGCTTAAGCTCAAAGAAGGTGATGGCATATCAATATCGGGGCTTGAGATATCAAGCGATATTGATTTGGATGACATTGATTTGGCCGAGGTCGCGTCTAACGGAGGTTGCACCGATTGCCTTAACTTTAGTGATTTTTCGGACAGTGCAACGCTTGACGCGAATACAAACATAGCAACCGCCGGTTTTGACCTCACAACCTCGGGAACCGGCGATGTTTCATTTAATAATACGGGCTCATTTGGGGTTGCCGGAGCCGCAACCTTTTCCTCCACTCTCTCAACTACGGGTAGCATAGATACTCAAGGAACCTTGCAGGCGGGAACTTCCAACATAACCCTAACCCTAGCTTCAGGACTTATTGATGCGGACAGCATTACTCTTACTACCAGCGGCGGCGCAGGGTCAACCTTATCAAACAGCGGGCTTGAAGTTATTTCAGACGGTCTTACCCTGCTTAAGGGCTGTTCAAACGATCAGATACTTAAATGGAACAACACCAGCTTGTACTGGTATTGCGCTGATGACAGCGGCGGGGGTGGGTCTATAGATGGATCAGGAGCTACTAACTACATAGCCAGATGGTCTGATACCAATACTCTAACAACAGGACTAGCTTATGATGATGGATCTAACTTTGGTATAGGAACAACAGCTCCGGATTCTAGATTACACGTAGTAGGAGGAGATACCTATATAGCTCCTGACAGCGGATACACGTTTAACAATCCT
>MEUZ01000006.1:0-1195 GCA_001772615.1 candidate division WWE3 bacterium RIFCSPHIGHO2_01_FULL_40_23
CAAATCAGAACCCACATCATCACCAATATACACCTCACCCCAATGATTTGAGCTTAAATTAGGGTCTCCGCCTATACCTACTTCAATAACAAGACGCTCACCCGCTGAAACTGTAACGGCATTGGAAATTACAGAATCATACCTGCTCACTGCTGAACCACCAGAAACAAATTCAGTATCATCTGATCTAAAATCAACTATCGATGTCCCATCATAAGTTACGCCATCAGCTTGAAGAACCCGAACGGTCCAATGGAGAAACATGTTGCTCGCAATGTCATACTCTTTTGTCTTAGCCGAAATACTAACTATCTGCACAGGAATAGATTGAGCTTCAAGTGGCGCAGAAACCCACATACCAGCACAAAAATGTATATCGGTATCATTAGAATCATTAACAGACTTAGTGATCGAAGATGATGCAATTTTAGTTGTTACTGCTTTTAATTTAGATGGCGAAAGAGTGGTTGTGTCGTTCCAAGACGCGCTAAACGCGGGAGTTGCCGGTGCCGCTCCTGTTGATGGTAAATAAATCCTCGTTGAAAAGGGAACTTCACTCGGCGAAACGGATGGCGAGACAGATGATGAGACTGACGATGAGGGTGAGACGGACGGTGAGACAGATGGTGAGACTGATGATGATGGTGAGATTGACGATGACGGTGAGACTGACGGTGAGATAGAAGGCGAAATAGAAGGTGAGATAGATGATGACGGTGAAACACTCGGTGATTCGGAAGGAGAAATAGAAGGAGAGATGGAAGGTGAAATAGAAGGAGAAATAGAAGAAACGGGTCCGGGCTTTAACGCCATCGTGACGGCGCACCAGCCGTCGCCCGCAGCCTCTGTGCCGCCCCACACTATCGTTCCGGGGTTTTCGGGGTCGCCGGGGGCCAAGTTGTAGCCCATGCCCGTGACGGCATCGACGGTATCGTTCCCGAACGCAGCGGAGATGAAGTCCGTCGTGTAGCCCGTAGGTCCGGTAAGCCCGGTTGAGCCGGTGGCGATTGCCCTCGTCCCGGCGATGACAGTCCAGATTCCTGCCGTGCCAGTCGTGTCGATGGACGGCGGGTCAATGGCTCCCGTGCCGGTGCCTGTGACCGTCGTGCTCGTTACGTCGAACGGACCACCGGAGGCCACGGGATTAACGCCCCGGAACACCATCACGGCGACAGAGATGCCCGCGTCGTTGCCG
>MEUZ01000006.1:1219-7252 GCA_001772615.1 candidate division WWE3 bacterium RIFCSPHIGHO2_01_FULL_40_23
AGATGCCCGCGTCGTTGCCGAGGTTGCTGCGCACGCTGACAGACGCGTCGGCTGCGCTCAATTCTTTGTAAAAGACACCGAAGTTAGCTTCGGATACGGTTCCACTACCCGAGTACAGGTCGGCGACTGTGGTGTAGGTACCCGAAGACTCCGTCATGCTGCCGTCTACGCCGTCGGTGTCACCGACGCCAAGCGCGACGATGACGAGGTCGCCTGCAGCGGCGGCCGAGTCGGAACCCCCGGTTAGGGCAGTCAGATCAAGCGTGATGTCAGTGGTAGCAGTAACACCGGCCTGACCTTTTGAGTTACCGCCGACGTAGCTAATTGCCATTTATTTTTTTCATTAAAATTATTCTGATAATTAATCTCTGACCTTTTAAAATTCGTGTTCCGTCATATACACAAAAACACCAACAAACTCTTCACACAGAGTTGTAATTTATATTTTTACAATATTTATTTCTTTTTATCCTTACATAAAATATTATATGACAATATGCCTTATTACTCCAATTCACCACTTTTTAGTTTAGCCAAATCCTCATCGGTCCAGCCCTTCACTGGCCAGAACAGCCACATTCTCCAGCCATCTTTCCATGGCGTAGTCTTTTGACTCATGTATTGGCGTGCCGATTAGAATTTTCATTTCTCTCAAAACTTATTTTACTGGCAAATGCTTGGTTTAGTTGTGGATGCGGTCAATACACCATCATTAGCGGTTATATATGTCACCCCACTACCATCGCTATCGCCCATGGCAATGCAACCAGATTTAACCGATGAACCGATATAAATTGTGGAATTTGTACCCGCTTCAAATTTATTTAATCCGCTCCATGTCTGATCTAATTGAAGTAATCCAAATGTGCCAGAGATATCTGGAAAAGTAAAAGTTTTGTTTGACAACGTGAGCAAAGAAAGATCTAGAAAAGCAAAAGAACCGTTACTAGGGTTTTGAAATCCTATTTTGCCAACTAACCCTGAACCTTGTTTGGTTCCAGGACGAAGAATTACAGAACCACCATTCGTATCTCCCAAACCACCGTCTCCGCCATCAATATCTATACCCCTACCGCTCATCCCAACTCCGCCATTTTCTCCATGTAATTCAAGCCAATTCCCAGGAAGAGCATTTATGTTACGTACATATAAATTGGAAGAAGTACTTTGACCGATACGTATACTATTATTCGTGTTGTCCCAAAATAAGGTAGCGTTATTTTCTGCAATTTCTCCTCCCTGACTAAATAAAATTGAACCGTCACTAAAAGATTTTAAGTTACTCACCCTAGCGCTTGCTGGAAATCCCAGACTAAAGAACAATAAAATCCCCAAACCAATAACCACAACCGAAACTAAAATATATTGTAATTTATTTTTTTTAATAATTTTTTCCATTTTTTATAATAATTTGAGTAAGTTTTTGGTAATGCCATCTTGGTCTTACCAATATAACTAAAATCATTAATTACATTTCTATAATTTTAACTCTTTCTTCATTTTTGTTGTATTCAGACTAGTATCTTTCGGGACCCAAACCGGTTTAGAAATAACCTCTATGTTTGGTTTTGTTTTTCTGGCATATTCCTCCAAACTTATTTTTGGTCCGCCAAGATTCATCACTCCTTCGGCTTTTGATTTTACTGCTTTTAAAACTAAAGACGCCATTTCATCAACATAAAGTTTAGAAACATACTGATTATCATAGACCTTCTCCCAAGGAAAAGGTCTTGGTCCAAAGTCCAGGCGTAGAATAAGAAACTTCTTCAACATCCGAACCGCACACTCTCCTCCTAATTTGGACCAGGCAAATCTTGAAGGCGGTAAAAGTGCTTCATCTTCCTTATGGGGCCCAGTTCCAGTATAAACATAATCCGTGGAAGTATAGACAAGTTTTATACCTGCTCTGTGGCAAGCTATGCACAAATTCGCCGTGCCTATTATGTTTACCGTTAGACCAGGAATGGAATCTGTTTCATGCTCAGGTGATTTATTGACGGCAGCAAGATGCAGAATAACATCGGGTTTATGTTTTTTAATGGACTTTTCAATTGAGTTAATGTCGGTGATATCAAATTCACCGTGAGTAGGGGCGATAATCTTTGAGTCAAGCTTTTTTATTTCTTTTCCCAATAAACCTGACCCGCCTGTCATTAAAATCTTCATAATTTAGGAAATAGCTTGTAGGAATTAGTTTGTAGAATTAAGGTTAGAAATCATCTTATTCAACATTTTCATAACTTCTTCCAGTAAACTATCTAACTTACCATAATCCAAATTTTTACTAAATGATAGTAATTTTGCTATTTCAACTTGAGTTTCTAATTCGGCTCCTGATCCGAAAGAATTTGTTAGAAAATGTCTGAATTCTTTGCGAGAGCTTCTTCTCCTGCCTTCAGCAATATTAGACGGAATAGAAATAGCCGCCCTTCTCATCTGCGAAGTTAATCCGTATATTTCAAATTTTGGAAAACAATCCGTTAAAACGTAAACCTCAACAACTAACTGCACAGATTTCTGCCAAACTATTAAATCTTTATAACTATTTATATTCATTGGTTAGGAAAAAAGAAGTAGGAAGTAGCTTGTAGAAAAAATTCGAGTTCGTCTCATTTTCCTTATTTCCTACATACTATCTCCTAATTCCTAAATAATTCTCGGCATTGGCACATGAGTTATCCAATGACCGCCGGCTTCTTTGTACCAAGATTGATATTTTTCTATCTCTTTAGCATGATTCCAGGCGCCGAGGAAAGCGTAATCAAGCATTTTAATACGGTCTGTTTTTCCAAGCTCAAATATCTCTTGGGAAACAACTGGGATATGAACACCCGGATAATACTTGCCCTGTTTTATCGGAGTATTATCTGTGACAAATGGAATTAGGTCCGGACCAATGCCGCAATAGTTAAACACGGTCGTCGCCTTAGAGGTAGCCCCGAATCCGCAAATAGTTTTTCCATCTTTTTTTATATTATTAAGAATCTTTAAAAGTTCCGTCTTTGACTTTTTCATGTTTTCGCCAAGAGTTTCCACTTTTTTGCCCAAGTCCCCTTCTTTCTCTAACCAAATCCCGACTTCCGGTTTAACCGGATAAGTATCCTTATAGCCAACAAACATCCGCAGTTCTCCGCCATGAACTTCTATATGTTCGCAGTCAAAAACATGGAATCCGAATGGCTCAAGCATTTTGTTAATAAATGAAGCCGTAAAGTACCAGACATGTTCATCATATATCTGGTCATATGATGTTTTTTCAAAAATATCCAAAAAATATGGGTCCTCAAAAACAAACACGCCATCCTTGCCGATAAGGCGCGTGACATAACTCAAATATTCAGAAAAATTAACAAATTGACAGAAAGTGTTGGCGGAAAACACCAACGATACCGGCCCGCGAGATAAAATTTCTTCAACGACCGCATCGCTCATGAACTTATTAATAACTTGGTGGCCTTTGGCAATAGACACATCAGCTACATTTTTTGACGGCTCTACCCCTAATGCTGAGATTCCGAACTCTTTCCACGCTTCAAGCATGATTCCATCGTTGGAACCTAATTCTACAACCAATCCCTTTTGGGCATAAGGTAACAATTTCTCGGCTGTCTGATGAAAATGTGCCTGCATACCTTTTGACATAGATGAATAAAATGCATAGTGGTCATGGAACATTTTTTCAAGCGGTACAGTATTAACTAACCCAATAGCACAAGTTACCGGGTCATATCCCAAAACCATATTATAAAAATATTCATCCTTGAACTGTTCGGGCATCAAAAAAGCATTTGCGATCGGCATTTTTCCGAAATCAATCACCGGTTTGAGGTTAATATTCATTAAATAATAGATTTAAGCGAACTAATTTTTCCACTAATACCTCTTTTTAGATTCCCCTTTGGTTTAAAACCAAGTTTTCTGAATTTAGTATCGTCAACATCATACGATAGCTGATTCATGATTGGTGAGTCTACATAGTTAACTACGAGTTTGGGTACAAATTGCTTAATAGTTTTAACAACATCTTCAACGGTAAAATTCTTTGTTAGTACATTATACGTCTCGTCATTGAACAAATCTTTTTCCAATATAAAATTAATGGCCCGCACACAATCAGCTAAATCAAGATATGGCCTCTTTTGTCTCCACGCTGTTTTCCAAACAGACAGCGGTAATCCGGTTGCAGCCTGCCAGGTAAAACGATTAACTGCAGTGTCATAACGCATCCCTATTGAGTGACCAAAAATAGTGCCAAATCTACAGACAACAAATTTTAATCCTTTAGGTTGTAGGGACTTTAAGTATTCTTCAGATCTCAACTTGGCCCAAGCATATGGACTCTGAGGTTTTAATTCTTTGCATGTTTCATCCACAACATTGGCCTGACTGCCATAAACACTCGTGGTTGAGGGAAAGAGAATTTTTACTTTATTTTTAAGGCAAGCATCGGCCAATCTTTGTAATCCTCCGAAGTTAACTCTCTCAACTTTCTCGGGTATTTTGTGGCTCCCCTCCGCGTCAGTTATGGCTGCAAGGTGTATGGCAACCGAAACACCTTTCAGATACTTATCAAAATCAGCAGTAAGTATGTCGTCATGAATAAAACGATATTTATATTTCTTTTTTGGTAGGTTATATAGGGATGGGTATCGGCGGCTTTCAAGATTATCTAAAATCAAAACTTCATCAACTAAGTTCTCGTTGATGTTTCTAATTAGATTAGCACCAATATGGCCTAAGGCACCGGTGATTAATATCTTTTTTGTCCGCATTTTATTACTCGTTAAACTGTAATATTGCCCTCTTTTAATTTAGCCCTCGCTTCATCTGACCAGCCTTTGACAGGCCAGAATTTATCAACCAGCCAACTTATTGGATAAATCTGCTTATCCCACTTATTATTGAAAAACAAATCTCTTACTTTTTTCTTACATCTTGCGACCTCATTGCCTGATTGCGGATATGGAAAACCAAAATCCCCTCCTTGAGTTCTGAACATATGGGCATACCAGGTCTTGTGATTGACCAATACCCTTCCGCCTGAGAGCCATGTTTTAACCGCCACTTCAATCCCTTGATTGCCCCAGCTTCCAAGAGTTTCATCACAGATATTCAGCTCTAAATACTTCTCTCGGGTACACATAAAACACGAGCCCTGCAAACTCATCGTTTCAGTAAAACCTGTTTTCTCTAACATCTCTCTGGATTCTGGTCGTTTTGTGTATTCGTTAAAATATTGAAAATGCGGTTCGGCATCAAAACAATATGAATTACTTTGAGGTCTTTCTTTGCCCACCCACATCATTTTTCGCTTTATATGTTTTGTGTCTCCACAATTCTCGCACTTAAGAGGTGTCGGTCCTTGATACTTTTTCCATCCGCATTTATAGCATTTCCAGTCAAAGGCCCAAAGATTTCGCATGGTCGGTACCATCGTTACATTGTCCCCCGTTTCCTTGAAGGCCTCTATCATCTTACGGTCAAATCCTTTATCAAAACTGCAGTGGGCGTCAACCTTCATTATATATTTGGCCTTGGAAAGTTTGCAGGCGAGATTTGTGGCTGCCCTTTGACCGATACTTTCAGGGACATAAATCAGATGGACCTTATCGTTATCAGTAATTGGCGGATCTGCCCATTTTCCATCAAGAGTCACTATAATTTCGGTATCCGCTTCAATGTTAGCCAAAATATCCTCAATAGTACGAGCAAGGAACATCTCATTATTTGCCGGAATTAAAATACTTAATTCTTTCATGTTTTTAATGGATATCATATTTCATCTAAAAATTCATTGAATCTGCCCTCCGTTTTTCCCCAGCCCGGAACTCCGTCTACTAATTCTTCATTTGTACGAACAAAATTTGAAAAATTATCCTTATGTCTAATATCTATATTTGGATATTCTGATCTAAATCCTCTCAAACCATGAAAACGTATTCCATGTATTTGGTGTGTCATAGGAGATACACCCAGCCCACTTTTATAGCCTCCCTTTTCTATTCTTTCCATCAATTTATCAAGATATTCCAT
>MEUZ01000007.1 GCA_001772615.1 candidate division WWE3 bacterium RIFCSPHIGHO2_01_FULL_40_23
AAGAATAACGATTACAAGACCCGCGAGAACACCGATGACGACAATAACTATAAGAAGTTCAATAAGGGTAAAACCTTTTTGACTTAAGTCAATTTTTTTCACCTTCCACCTCCTTCCTTAATTTAATTTTTACGGGCAGAAAAAAAGTCATATGAAAAGAACTATCTAAAGTATGTGGTTGAAACTCATCTTTGTCAAGAAGATTGGGATTTAGAAACTTAAAGGAGCCTCAAATACCATTCAAACAAAAAATTTCCGAAAAACACGGTCAGGTAGCTTCCGATTATCAAAAAAGGCCCGAAAGGAATAGTCCCTTTTAAACTTTTCTTTTTAAATAAAACCAGCAAAAGACTATACATTGCTCCGATTAAAAACCCCAGAAAAATAGCCACGACAGAAAGCGGAAATCCGTTCACAAGGCCTATCAAAAACCCAAGTTTTACATCTCCGCCACCCATCCCCCTGCCTTTGGTTAAAAATATAAGAAGCAGGAAAAAAAGCGATATCCCAAACGCCCCCGCAAAACTCATCCCGGCATTTCTTAAAACAAGCAAGGCATGAAATTTTAAAAAACCCGCCTTTATTAAATAAACCCCAAACTCGGATGATGATAACTGCTTGTACAAATCATAAGAATAGAAAGCCACGGATCCCAGAACCGACAGCGTGGAAAAAACAATAGCAGGTATAACTACCTTATCAGGAATGATCATAAACTTAAGATCCGAGAGAAAGATTATTAAAAAGAAAGAAAAAAGAACTATATAAAAGAAAAAAAGACCCCAAGTCAGAAGCGTCAGGTTTAAGGGAAGCTTAACAAAGTACGCAAAAGATAAAAAAACGAGCCCTGTCATAAGCTCTGAAAAGGGATGATACAAACTTAATTTTTTCCCGCATTTTGCGCATTTTCCCTTCTGAAGTAAAAAGGTGACAATGGGAATAAGCTCCCGCCAGGAAAGCTCTGTTTTGCAAAAATCACAGGCTGATCTTCCAAAAAGAACGTCCCCGCCTTTTTCAAGCCTATCAGAAACAAGATTTAAAAAGGATCCAATAAAAAGGCCTGAAACAAAAACTATAAAATAAATTAAAATGTCAAAAAGCATAAAGTGAATAATACCACAAACAAAATCCCCGCCATAAAGCGGGGATTTTTACTTATCTTAATCATTAAGATCAGTTTAGAATCGTTAGCGCAGTTCCAAGTTCATAAACCGCTGCGTTGTCTCCACCATCAGTCGTCATTTTGGCCGCATTATCAGTGGATTCCAAAACAGAGTTTAACTCGTAGTTCACCGCGTCAGACGCATACGTGTAAACAAGTGAACCTGTGTTGGTGGGATCAGCAGGAAGAGTCGGAATGTATTTTGACAAACCGGTTCTTCCGGTCGGAATGGTAAACTGAACCCAGCCGGCAGACCCATCAACCGCTTGTGTACCGGTTAAACTGGTGCAAGTCGTGCAGCCACTTGTATCAGTTAATATAACTTCTCCGTCAGCAAGTGAAAGGGATAAAGCCTTATGAAGGTTTTCCATATCCTGAAGCCTTGTCGCATCCCTACCCTTGGCTAAAAGCGCGGTTGGGTTTATAGCAACAAGAACTACCCCGGCAAGTACGGCAATAATTGCAATTACCACCAGAAGTTCAACCAAAGTAAAACCTTGATCTTTTCTTTTGTTAAGCATTGACTTCACCCCCTTTCGCTATCATAAGTTAATTCTACTATAAACTGCTAGTCAATTTATAGATAGGAGTTATTATTGACAAAATTAAAAGTCCGACCATACCCCCAAGCAACACAAGAATAATGGGCTCAATGGCTGTAGAAAGGCCTTTGACAGCATTATCTGTTTCAGTAGCAAAGTAATGAGAAAGCTTTTCCATAATGGTATCTAAAGAGCCTGTTTCCTCTCCAACAGCAATCATTTGGGACACAACGGGAGGAAAGTTCTCATCAGTTTTTAAAAATTTTGACAACGTGTAACCCTTTTCAACGCTTTTTGCCGCATTTTCAAGAGAAACTTTATATAAAGTGTTTTCAACAACCTCCGATACAATCTGCAAAGCTTCAACTATCGGAATGCCCGAGCCAATAAGTAAGGAAAAAGTCTGTGTGAATTCGGTCAGCTCCTTCTCCTTAGTGATTTTTCCGATTATAGGCATCTTAAAAATAAGACGCGAAAGCAAATCCTTTCCCATATCGGTATTCTTAAAATAAACAAAACCTGTTCCAAAACCTATGCCTAAAAAAAGAATCAGCCACCAGTAATTAACTGTAAAGTTGGAGATCCCAAGAAGTATCAGAGTAGGCAGAGGGAGTTCGGCGTTTAAACTTTTATACATAGCCGAAAGCTTTGGTATAACAAAAACCATCATAATAATTACAACCACAATCATAGTAATCACAACTATAATCGGGTATACCATAGCGGCTTTAAATTTAGACCTGAACTCCTGCTGGGCCTCCATTGTGTCGGCAAGTCGAAGCAAAATCTCCTGCATTTTTCCAGAAGCTTCGCCCGCTCTTAACAAAGCTTTATACGTAGGCGAGAAAACTTTAGGAAATTTTCCGACACTTACCGATAGGGGAGACCCACCTTCAACATCTCTCAAACATTCCGTGATTATCTTTTTCATTTTCTGGTTTGAACTCTGAAGAGCGAGAACTTCCAAAGATTTTGGAAGAGGAAGACCTGCAGCGGTCATAGTTGCAAGCTGTCTTGTAAAAGCAACCTTTTCGGAGCTTGGGACACCTCTGATATCGCTTACAACTTCAGTAAGTGACTCCCTTTCCTTTTTAATTAATGAAATAACATAAAGATTTTTAGACCTGATTAACGCTATAGCCGCAGTTTCATTTGCGGCGTCCACCGCACCAGTTATCTGTTTGCCTGCCTGGTCTTTTGCAAGATAATTAAATAAAGCCATAATTAACCTCTTTTTATTAGCCTTGAGAGCTCATCTGGTTTCGTGGTAAATCTTAAACCCTCTTCAAGCGCTATGGTATTGCTCAAAATGAGGGCGCTTAGGCTTCTTTCAAGGGAAAGCATTCCAAGATCAAAGCTTGTAGATATCGTGTTATCTATCTGATGTGTTTTTCCTTCCCTAATTAAATTTCTAACAGCGGGGCTTGAGAGAAGGACTTCTGTTGCGGGGAAAAGACCTCCGTTAATTGATGGTATAAGCCTTTGTGAAATTATCGCCTCAAGAATGGAAGAAAGCTGAACTCTTACCTGCTGCTGCTGGACTTCTGGAAAGACATCAATAATTCTGTCTATTGTTTGGGCCGCAGAGTTAGTATGAAGCGTAGCCAAAACCAAATGACCTGTTTCTGCAATGGTAATCGCCGATGAAATAGTTTCAAAATCTCTCATTTCCCCAACCACCACAACATTTGGATCCTGCCTTAACACCGATTTAAGAGCGACCTCCCACGAGTGGGTGTCAAGATACATTTCCCTTTGCTCTATTAAAGACTTATTATCAACAAACACGTATTCAATCGGATCTTCAATGGTAACAATATGCGCGTCTCTCTCGGAATTAATCCTGTCAATCATCGCGGCAATTGTTGTTGACTTTCCATGTCCCGTAGGGCCAACAATTAAAACAAGCCCCTGGTTTAATCCGCAGAGATTAACTAAAATGTCGGGAAGGTTTAATTGCGAAAGAGTAGGTACCTGAAAAGGTATTATTCTTAAGGCAACACTTGGATAACCCCTTTGATAAAAAGCGTTGACTCTAAATCTTGAAACTTTACCAAGAGAAAAGGAAAAATCAATTTCTCTGTTTACGCTGTATATTTCCTTTTGCTCCTCCGTTAGCAACTGCCCGAGGAAAAATTCAACATCCTCAACGGTAAAAGGTTGGTAATCCGTTAGTTTTATAAGCCTCGTGTTAACTCTGATAATCGGAGGTGTCCCAACCGTAACGTGAAGATCAGAAGATTTCTGATTTATTGTTTTTTCCAAAAGTTCATTCGCGCTAAATTTCATTTTTAATCCGTCGCAACCCTTAATACTTCCTCAATAGTTGTTATACCTTCTAAAACTTTCAGGTAGCCATCCTGAACCAGGGTTATCATTCCTTCTAAAACAGCCTGCAGTTCTATTTCAGACGCCGGCCTTCTTTCAAGAACCATCTTTGCTATCTTGTCATTCATAATAAGGACCTCATAAATCCCGATTCTTCCCGAATAGCCAGAACCCGAACACCTGTCGCAACCCTTCCCTTTATAAATAGTATACCTGTCTCCTTTAATTTTCTTAAGATCTTCCGCAATCAACTGGTCATCAGTCTCCTTCGCGTTGTTAAGAAACCTCTCTGAAAGAGGGCCAAGAACTCTTTTAATTTCTTTGCCAACTTCAGCCGAAGCTTCAAATGATTCTTTGCAGTTTTCACAAATTCGCCTTACAAGCCTTTGTGCAAGCACAACATTGATGGTTGAAGCCAAAAGAAAACTCTCAACTCCCATATCCAAAAGCCTTGGAAGGGCACCGGCGGATGAGTTAGTGTGGAGTGTAGCCAAAACCAAGTGGCCTGTTAGAGCTGCCTGAATGGCGAGTTCAGCAGTATCACTGTCTCTGATTTCACCGACCATAATAATGTTTGGATCCTGCCTTAAGATTGATCTTAACCCTGAAGCAAAAGTTAAGCCTGCGGCGGGATTAATCTGTACCTGGTTCACACCCTCAACTCTTATTTCAACAGGGTCTTCAAGCGTAATAATATTGACTCTAACCGTATTCAGTTTTGATAAGGAGGTTGCAAGAGTAACGGTTTTACCTGAACCGGTTGGCCCCGTAACAAGAATGATTCCGTTAGGTCTTAACAAGGCCTCATCAAACCTTTTTAAAGCGGTTCCTCTTAAACCAAGATCTTTAAAAGAATAGGTGACACCTTCTTCTTTTAAAAGCCTTATAACAACTTTCTCGCCTAAAATAGTGGGCA
This sequence comes from candidate division WWE3 bacterium RIFCSPHIGHO2_01_FULL_40_23, assembly GCA_001772615.1. Lineage (GTDB taxonomy): Bacteria > Patescibacteriota > WWE3 > UBA101185 > 2-01-FULL-41-18 > 2-01-FULL-41-18. Next base: position 4,949 of record MEUZ01000007.1, read on the forward strand.
GGGTAGAGATTCTAAGATCTGTTAGAGTGTTTTCTACTTGAATTTTAAACCTTCCGTCCTGTGGTAATCGCTTTTCATCTATCTTTAACTGGGCCAAAACCTTAATCCTTGCGATAATAGAATCATGGACCTTTTTAGGAAGCGTAATCCTATCCTGCAAAACACCGTCAACCCTGTATCTGACACGGGTTTTATCCTCTTCAGGCTCAATATGAATATCGGAGGCCTTAAGCTTTGTAGCGTATTCCAAAACTCTACCGACTATCTTTGAAACGGGCGCATCTCGTAAAGTTTCCTCCTCTTTCCCGAAATCTTTAGTTCCTTCAATTTTTAAAACTTCCTGGGAAACTTCCTCAAGCGCCGCAGATACATGCTCCCCTAGAGACCTTCCATACTGCTCGTCAATAACATGCACTATGTCTTTTTCCGTAGAGATATAAGGTGTTACAGTTCTCCCAGTTCTTCTTTCTATAAACTCAACCGCCTGTAAATCCAAAGGATCAACCATGGCAACGCTCAAAACGTTATCCTTTTCATCAAAAGGAACTATTTTGTATTTTTTGGCAACCGCTTGAGGAATATAATCAAGGAGCTTTGCGCTTATTTGAGTTTCTCCAAGGGACGCAAACGGGATGCCGTAAGCCTCGCCGTACGCTTTGGCAAAATCCTCGCTTGTTATGTAATTTCTCTCATTTAATATCTGAACAACAGGCTTTCCCGTATTCACATGTTCAAATTTAATGGCTGAAAGTTGATCGGAGTTAATTAACTTTTTCTCGTATAAAATATCCTCTATTCCTTTTTGGACTTCAATTTTTGGCATGGGCAGAAATAACAAATATCTATATCAGTATTTCATAGAAGGCAATTAGTGTCAATCTGAAAAAGGCTTATTTTACCTTGATAATACGGGTTTTTTCGTTTTTATAAATCGTTTCTCCAAGCGATGAAATTTTATCTTTTTGAATCCTTTCACCATAAATCATCTTCTCAAGCTGTCCATCAATTATGTAATCAATGTTGTATTTATTTAATATTCCCAAACTCTTTTCCTTTTCCAAACCGGTATAAACTTCTGAAACCTCGCTTCTTCTTAGCGCTATATCATCATAGCTTCCCCTCCAGGTCCATTCATGAACCGGCCACCCAATAACGGAGTTCAATCCGAGAAAAACCGAAAAGAAATTGCTGTCGGTATAGCTCTCTCCCGATGCCTCAATTATATTTTTAGCTTTTTCAGACTCCCTCATACCTCTTTGAAGACTTAAAAGATATTTGTAAGCGTCATAATCAAAGGGATAGCTTTGCTCCCAGAAACTCAAAGATTTATCAATGCTTTTTATTTCCCTGGATTTAAATAAATACTGAATTGTCATCAGAGGATAAAGTAAGGATATAAAAATGACGAGAGCAATAAGAACTCTGAACATCTTGTCACTAACGCTTAACTTTCCTTTTATTACGCCTTTGATCTTGTCATTCCCGCGAAAGCGGGAATCTAAATCAGAATCCTCTTTTATAAACTCTCTCACGATAAAAACGCCCGCGAGAATCCCAAACCACAACCACACTTGGGCGGTTATCTTAAAAACCGTGTTTGCCCTAAACCAAACAGTTGAAATAAGGATATCTTTTGCAAAGAAAATCTCCTGAAAGAAAAGCAGAAATAATCCAAGCAAAGCTGTTAAAACAAAAAAGACGGTATTTTCATTAAACTTAAACTTAAGTTTTCCTTCCGTAAACCTGAAAATCTCCCTTACGACAGGATACAAAACGATTACTACAAATCCTCCCCAGAATAAAAGCCAGTCAAAGATGGGAGAGCGCTCCCTCACAAAACCAAAGCCCGTAACGGGACTTCTGAAAAATAAAATCCAAGGACTTGCAACAACAAATGCCATAATGAGAAAGATAGCCAAGTGGGAGGCTAACTTGATTTTAGCTGCTTTTCTGTACTTAACTAAATACACAAGAACACTTAAAAATCCTAAAGTGAGCGCGTCCCAGGTGTTAGTCATGGCCGAAATGCCAATAAAGAAAAAGATGAGATATAAATATCTATTTTTTAAACTTGGTTTATCGGATTTGTCAATGTAAAAAAGAAAAAGGGAAGAGAGTGTAAGAGCACCAAAAATATAACCGAAGTTATGCGCATGTACATCCGCTTCTAGAAATGAAAAAATCGGAAACTCGGTAATGGTTCCTTTTATGCTTCGGGTTGCTTCGGCATACCAGAAACCAGGCCCCTTAAGCGATGGAAGGAAAAGTCCGACTACAAAATCTTTAAGCCATAATACAGAGTGGATAGGCCCAAAAAATAGGGTAAAAAGAACCGATAAAATACCGCTTGCAAAGGCTCCTTTCCTGCTCTCCTTAATAAGCAAAAAAAGGTTCTGCGAAAGCCTAAAGACAATGGTTCCAAGGCTTGCAAAAAGAAAAGCTACGAGGACAAAAAACCCGGGAACTTCACCCACCCTTGAAATGCTTAAAATCACAAAAGAAATAAAATGTCCGAAGTAATAATAATTAAGAGGCTCCCCTACATACCAGAAATCATTTAGAGGAAGGCTTTCGGCATTAAAAAGAGATTTGATGATCCCATAATCCATAAACCTCTCTATTTGATATATCTGGGGATTATGAACCCTGACAAAGTACCAAAACAAAAACAGAGCAGTGAACAAAAGGTTTGTTTTTAAAAGGTTTTGAAAGTTTAATAAATTGTAAATGCCTTTTTTAATGCCGTAGAGAAGATTAATAACTGTCCACAGAATTAAAGCTCCAAAGACGGTGGATTTAGTAAGTTTAAGGAGCGACAAATCAAAATTCACCAAAGGAAGGTGAACAGAAATATTCAGATAAGTGATAGCGAAAAATAAGATGAAGGAAATAGAGGTCCACCCGAAAAATGATGAGAATGAATAACCTTTATCGGAAAATTTTCCGAAAAAATAATTAGCTAGTGGAAAGCTTATGACGCTGATTCCATAATTCACTAACAGAAAAGGCAGGAGATACAAAATAAAGTCGTGATAAAAAGTGCCAAAAGAATTCATTAAAATAGTATACTCCCATCTGTCATTCCCGCGAAAGCGGGAATCTCGTTTTAGACTTCCATTTACTTCTGAAGCGATACTAGCAACATCTCAACTGGTATAATCGCACTAAAATGACAAACGAAACCATTCTTATCATAGGTTCAAATCAAAAAGAAGCTGATGCTCTAATTTCAGAAAAAATTAAAAGAAATGGGATTAAAGGACTGAATAATCCCGATCTTTTAACTCTTATACCTGTAGGGAAATCAATAGGGATTGATCAGGTTAAATCAGCTCGCGCTTTCCTTTCAAAAAAGCCCATTTCCGCAACGTGCAAACTTCTTATCATCAAAGAGGGGGGGAAGCTTACACATGAAGCCCAAAACGCCTTATTAAAAACACTTGAGGAGCCAAATAAGTCTTCCCAAATAATAATAGTTGCAAATAAAGAAACGGAACTTATCCCAACCGTTCTTTCAAGATGTAAAAAGATTAGAGTAGGGGAGAGCGAGCAAATACCTGGCGAAATAAACAAACTAGCAAAGCATTTCCTTAATGAGACTACTGGCGGAAGGCTTTCCACAATTGATGAACATAAAGATATTTTCACCGACAGAGAACTTACAGTTTGGTTTATAAATTCCCTTATTTCTATAGCTAGGGCAGATCTAAATAAAAATTCAATAAAATTTTTAGAACTGTGCCAAAAGGTAGAAAAGGACATAAAGACAACTAATGTGAATCCGAGACTTGCTGTGGAGTACCTAGCTACATCAGAACTAATGTAGCTTACTGAAACGCTAATTACCCTCCAGGAGTCAAAATATATCTTCTCGAAGGCACGGGATCTCGCGGTACGTTACAGAGTTATAGAGTCATTACTCGCGCGGCCCCTTCCTCTCGCCATTGCTATAAAGACTAAACTCACAAATATCAAAGCAATGGCTGCGAGAATCCTTCTTTAAAGATATACTTTGACTCCTGCTTCTAGGATAGATTAATATTCCACCACCCTACGGACGCAACCTGATAAACTGTTGTCTTTCAGCGTCAAAGTAAGGTAAAATACTACAGTCTTATGGCAAAAAACGATTATTCAGCAGAGCAAATTCAGGTCCTTGAAGGCCTTGAACCCGTCAGGAAAAGACCGGGAATGTATATCGGTTCAACCGATATCACAGGCCTTCACCATCTTGTCACCGAAATTGTAAATAACGCGGTTGACGAAGCGCTTGTTGGCGCATGCAACCACATAAAAGTTATATTTCATAAGGACGGCTCGGTTACAGTTACTGATAACGGAAGGGGAATTCCGATAGAGGTCAAAAAAGGGTATGGGGTTTCGGCGGCGGAGCTTGTTTACACAAAACTTCACGCAGGGGGGAAATTCGGAGGCGGCGGATACAAGGTTTCAAGCGGTCTTCATGGAGTTGGTGGTTCAGTAGTAAACGCCTTATCGGAATGGCTCCGTGTGGTAATCAAAAGAAACGGAAAGTATTATTTTGTAGAGTTTTCAGACGGCGGAAAGATATCATCAAAACTTAAAGAATTCTCTCCGAAAGACACCCAAAATCTAAAAACCGAAAACAAAAATCTTAAAGAGCTTTTGGATACATGGCAGGCGGAAAGCGGAACATTAGTCACTTTTAAACCTGATAAAAAAATATTTGACACTGTTAACTTTAATTACAATACTTTAAGAGAACAATACAAAGAATACGCCTATCTAACCGCCAACGTTAAGTTTGAAATAACCGACGAAAGAACAGACGAAAAAGCAACCTATTATTTTGAAGGCGGTATTGAATCATTCATCAAAACGCTAAATAGGCATAAAAGCGTTCTTAATCAGAAACCTTTTTATGTAAACCAGACAATAAGTGAGGTTCTTGTTGAAGTAGCGATTCAGTATAACGACACTTTTTCTGAAAACGTCTTAAGCTTTGCCAACAACGTAAACACGCCTGAAGGCGGGTCACATCTAACGGGGTTTAGATCAGCACTCACAAAATCCATCACTGACTACATAAAAAAAACCGGGGTATTAAAAAATGGCGAAGAAGGCCCTTCAGGCGAAGATTTCAGAGAAGGTTTGACAGCCATCGTTTCGGTTAAACTTCCCTCTGAAAAGCTTCAATTTGAAGGCCAAACAAAAAAGAAACTTGGAAACGCGGAAGTAAGACCCGTAGTTGAGCAGGTGACAAGAACCGCCTTTGACTCATTTCTTGAAGAAAATCCAAGAGACGCAAACGCAATAATTGAAAAAAATGTCCTTGCCTATAAAGCAAGGGTTGCCGCGAGAGCCGCGAGAGAAACGGTCATCAGAAAAACAGCTCTTGAAGGCGGAGGCGTACTTCCCGGTAAACTTGCCGACTGCAGAGAAAAAGACCCGGCAAAGGCGGAGATTTACATTGTGGAAGGAGACTCGGCCGGAGGTTCAGCTAAACAAGGTAGGGATAGGGAGACTCAAGCCGTCTTGCCCCTGTTTGGAAAACCTCTTAACACAGAGAGGGCAAGGCTTGATAAAATCATTGATTCCGATAAATTTAAGCATTTGATAATTGCCCTCGGTGCAGGTATAGGCGAACAGTTTAATGCAAACAAGTTAAGGTATCATAAAGTAATTATTATGTCTGATGCCGATGTTGACGGAGCGCATATTAAAACTTTATATTTGACTCTTTTTTTCAGGCATCTTCCCGAAATAGTAAAAAACGGTTACGTTTACGTTGCGGTTCCGCCTTTATATAAAGTTGCGTTCGGTAAAGAAAAGAAGTACTTGCTGGATGACAACGCCCTTGAAGAATTCAGGAAACAAAATCAAAACAGCAAGTTTGTAGTTCAGAGATTTAAAGGCCTTGGGGAAATGAATGCTGAAGAATTATGGGATACAACCATGAACCCTGAAACAAGAGTTTTAAAAAGGGTGACCGTTGACGATGCCACTAAAGCCGATGAAGTTTTTACAACATTAATGGGAGAGGAAGTATCCCCAAGAAGAAGGTTTATTCAAACTCACGCCAAACAGGCAAATCTTGATATTTAATTAAAGCAGGCAGTTATTCAGATCGTTATCCTGGGGTCCGGTTCCGCATCTGTTACTGCAGTTTCTCATTATTTTGCCGTTAAAATAAACTCCATCGGGATCGGGGCATCCGCCTGTGTAAGCCCAATGGCATGCAGAAAGATACTTAAAGTACCTTCCGGCCATTGATGCCATAGGCACCGTTATACAGACAGTAGAAAAATTCACCTCGGTATTAATAAAGTAATCATAAGTCACATCTGTTTCCGTAGGCCAGTTTTTAATATAATTTGAGTTTTGAAGCTCTGCTTGGTCTGCGGGATATCTGCCCTCGGCGGCATTAAAGGCTTCTGCCGCTTGAGCAATTTTTGAGGCGTTGGAAGACCTTACTGCATCCCTTGCTCTGTTTCTTTGTGTCGTGGGATTAATTACCGTTATTACAATACCTGACAAAATACCAACCACCCCAACTGTAATAAGAAGTTCTATGATTGTGAAACCTTTGTTAAAAAAACAACGGGACATTAATCCAATACTAGATGCAAAAAACCTGTCGGTCAAGGTTCAGACTATTTTGTACAAAGGTAAAGCTTATCATCAGAACCCAATTGAGTTGGAGAAATACCTTGCACTATTAAATATCTCCCATACCCCATTGCACTTTGAATCAAACTCCCTAGCTCGGATGTACTTGTGTGATAGACAAAAGTAGTGTTTGAAGTAGGCATAATTGCAAACCACAGATCGGCAGACGTCCCTCCACTCCACTGACAGTAACTGTTGGAATATAAATAAACATGCCCTGTACCTGGATCCATCCCATGAAGTGTAGCCGAGGTGATGGTACCACCAAAGGTACTTAAATTATAAACCCTTCCATCAGGAGATGAGTATATCATACATGGGCTTAATGCTCTGTATGTATCTCCCACGGCACAGGAGAAACCAGGTGGAGGTGCAGGCGTTGGTGTCGGTGTGGGGGTTGGAGTGACGCAGGAGAAAAAGAGTGATTTTTTCTCTGTATCTACGTAGGCATATGTAACACTGTCAAATTTGCGAACGTAGTAGGTATAGTTATTCCCCTGGGCAGGTGTGTCTATATATTCCAAACCCTGGAAAGTAGCTATGGTCGTAAACGAGCTGTCATTCGCACATTGGGTCAAGGTTCCCAGACACTTCCTAACGGAGTAGCTGTTGTTTGCTCCGTAGGGGCCTGCGCTCCAGGATAAATTAATTGCAGGCGTGGGGGAGCAGGATTGCGCTAAGTTGAAATAATCCGCTGGTGGGGTCGGCGTAGGGGTTGGAGTGGCTGTAGGTGTAGGCGTGGGTGTGGGGGTCGGAGCCGGAGTCGGCGTAGGGGTGGGCTGATCAAGAGTAAGGCATGTTCCAATGTCATTGGTGTCGCAAGTTTGGGTGCTTGAACAGTATTTTAAAACAACACCTGACATTGAAGCAGAACCCCCCGTCAAAGAAGGATCCCAGTCAGTTACATATTTATAATATCTGGTGGAGTCGGAAACCATAGGAACATCAACACAACCGATGCAAAAGCCCGAGGGATCCGGCTCACAAATATAATTGTACCTATAGGTTGCATCAGTTTCCGTAGGCCAGCTTTTCAGAAAACCTGAATTTTGAAGCTCCGCTTGATCTGAAGGGTATTTACCTTCAGAGGCATAAAAGGCTTCAACAGCTTGACCGATCTTTGAAACATTGGCGGCTCTAAGAGCATCCCTCGCTCTGTTTCTTTGCAAAGATGGATTTATTACAGCAATTAATATACCCGAGAGGATCCCAATAATCCCAACAGCAATTAAAAGTTCTATTATAGAAAAACCTCTTGCTCTATTTGAGGATTTTGAAAAATATGATAAGTGTTTCATTTTAGCAATTACAAGCTCAAACTTACAAAACTCACGGAATACAGCAGTAGGAGCAATCTGATGCTGTTACCCACTTTCCACTGCAAACGGAACCTTTAACCAAACAGGTACCCCCCTGTGAAGAGCAGGATGGAGCGGGTGGTGGAGGCGGGGCGGAATCTACTGAAAAAGATATCAAGAAATCATCCATATTTATATTCCCACGCATGTCCGAACACTTCACATAAATATTGTAAGTTGTTCCCGAAATTGTATTAATCGTCGTTCTGTGAATGTCAGAGCCCGTAGTTGAGAAGTAAGTCATCACTGAATAGGAAATCCCAGCCGACGTTGCATACTTACAGTTCGCATTCTCATCAGTTTGCAGCGAAATTTGAACTTGCGTAGTTGTATAGGCAAGCAGTGTGCCAGTCGGTGGGTAACCGTTTGTTCGTACTGGAGGCGTAGTATCCGCAGAAGCCGTACTAAACGTGATTAGGTAATCATCCGGATTTGCATTTCCTGCCGTATCTGAACATCTTACATAAAAGTTATAGGTTCTACCGGGAGAAACCGAATATCCAAAGTTATGGAAAGTTCCCCCTGTTGTTGTGAAAGTTAAAGTCATTGAGCCATAGGACATTCCTGGGACTGTTGAATACTTACATGTCGCATTTTCATTCGTATTTACCGAAACGAAAATATTAGTAGTAGTATCGGGAAGAGTTCCTGTCGGCTGTCCCCCAGATCTAACTGGAGGCGTTGTATCAGCGGCAGTAAGTATTTTAAATGAATACATAAGATCATCCGTATTTACATTCCCTGGTGAATCCGAACATCTGACATACAAATCGTACTGACCGCTTGTCAGACCGGAGTAAGTAAATGAATGTGACGTACTTCCTGTAGTAGTGAAGTAAAAGGGCATGGATGCGTAAGCTACACCAGGTGTTTTGGAGTATTTACAGGCTGCTTTTTCATTTGTATTAAGGGAAACGACAACACTTGTGGTTCCTCCCGGGAATGATGAGCCAGGAGTCGGACTCTGATTGGATCTGACAGGAGGCGTAGTATCGGCGGGAGCGGCAACACTAAATGAAATCTGATAGTCATCTGTGTTTACATTTCCCGCTGAATCAGAGCATTTTACGTAAAAATCATATGTGGAGTTATTTGCAACAGGATACATAACCGTATGCAGTGTCGTTCCAGCGCCGTCAAAGATTGCAGTCATAGCGGAATAAGGTTGACCCGGATTAAGTATATACTTGCAGGTAGCGTTTTCATCGGTATTAAGTTTGACCAAAGTGCTTGTGGTTGTTGAAGGAAGAGTAGTCCCTGTGGTAGGATAACCGTTTGATCTGACAGGTGCCGCCGTATCTATAGGAATTGGAGTTGGGGTGGGCTGATCAAGGGTAAGGCATGTTCCAATGTCATTTGTATCGCAAGTTTGGGTGTTTGAGCAATATTTTAAAACCACCTTGGGCATTGATGCAGTTCCACCTGTCAGGTACTCATCCCAATTTGTCACATACTTGTAATACCTAGTTGGGTCACTGGCCATAGGAACATCAATACAACCAATGCAGAAAGATCCCTCGCAAATATAATTGTACCTATAGGTCACACCAGTCTCTGAGGGCCAGCTCTTAATATAGCCTGAAGAAATAAAAGCATCTTGGGAGATAGGATAACCCTCTTCGGCGGCGTTATAAGCCTCCAACGCTTGTGCTATCTTAGCCACATTCTCAATTCTTATTACCTCCTTTGCCCTTTGCCTTTGAAGGCTTGGATTTAAGACAGTGATTACAACACCGGCAAGAACCCCGATCATTCCGATAACAATAATAAGTTCAACAAGAGTAAAGCCCTTTGAAGAATCAGAAGAAGATAAGGACATTAAATTAATACTAGATGCTAGAAACTTTATGGTCAAGCCTTAAAAACTTTAAAGCATACATGTTATTACAAGAAGAAAGTAGGTATATCTCTTAAGGGGCGCTCGGAGCGCAATGTTTGTAAATATTTAAAAATTTAATTACTTAGCATTGCGCGAGAAAAAACGCCGCGAGTTCTGTGCTATACAATTAATTATTAGAGACTAGCGGACGTGACCCCGTAGAGGTATACCTACTTTCTTCTATATCAACAGTTTGAGGGTTCTTCAGGGCGTAACATATTGATTATTTGACCCTGAAACTGTACATTTCAGTCTATGAGAGTTTTCCTCGTCGGCCACAGAGTTCCCGACCTTGACGCCTCGTCAGGACCAATTGAATACGCGGAATTTCTTGTAAAATCAAAAAGGTATGATAATGCTGAAATAATTCCGGCAATATGTGATGACATAAACAAAGAAACCAAATTTATTTTTGACAAATTTAACGTGGAAACACCACGAAAAATAAGTGCCTCCGATATTTCAAAGGAAGATCGCGTAATACTTATTGACCATAATGAGGAGGACCAAAGGATGGAAGGATTAAACTCCGACCAGGTCATAGAAATCGTTGACCACCATAAAATAAAGATCAATTTCTCCTCACCACTAAGAATAGATGTAAAACCTCTGGGATCGGTAAGCTCCGTAATTTATGAGAACTTTGTCAAAGAAGATATAACACCTTCCACAAAAATTGCATCTTTAACACTTGCATCTATACTTTCTGATACACAGGGTTTGAAAGCAACAACCACAACGGGTTGGGATATGAAAGCGGCTTCTGATCTTTCCAAGCTTCTTAATGTTGATGTTGACGCTCTAACCTTTGAAATCTTTAAAGCTAAATCGGGTATTGAAGGGTTAAGCCACGAGGAGATAGTCAGAAAAGACTACAAAATTTTTGACTTTTCGGGGAAAAGAGTATTTATTGGCCAGGTGGAAACGGTTGAACCTCATAAGCTAATTGAACTGAAAGACGGACTCTTAAAAGCCATGGAGGAAGTAAAGGCAAAAGAAGGCGTAGGTCTTTTGTTTCTTACTATCACGGATGTTCTTAAAATAAATTCCGTAATGCTTTATGTAACAGAGGAAGAAGGAAAAATAGCCGAGGAAGCGTTTAACGGAGTAGGGGAGAGTAATTTAATAAACATAGGCCCAAGAATGTCAAGGAAAAAAGACATCGCTCCTGAAATTGAAAGGGTTATTTCCTAACAATGAAACACAAACTAAGAAAGGCCGTGACAAACTGCAACACACTTGAAGAGGTACTTAATGAAGTAGTCAGAGTCTTTAAAGACATAAAAGAGACTTCCGAAAGAATCGGTTTTGTGTCAGGCATTGTGACCTCGGATGGCCCCATACACATACAAAGAAACCTATTAAGGCTGGAAAATTTCACGCAGACACTCTCCCAAAAAACCAACTTCCCTTTATTTTCAGCAAGATGCGTTTTTACGGATGAACTTTATAGAGTACTTGATGAAGGAGGCGCAAAAAACGATGATTATTTAGCATTCTGGGATAAACTCCTTAGAAGCGGGTACGTAACCGATGTCTTTATGACACCAAGATGGGAAAAATCAATGGGCGCAACAAAAGAAAATAAACTTGCCAACTCACTGGCATTAAAAATCCATTATGTGGAGGAGATGGTACTAGTGGAACAGGGCTAGCTTGAAATTAACTTTTCCAGTCTTTCAATTTCAAGACCTAAAGCTTTTTTAAAACCCTTGGTTTTTTCATTTGTTTCAAGTTTTACAAGGTCCACTTTCCCTGCCTTTGTTCTTCTAAACTCTATCTGCCCGACAATCCGCCCATTGTATAACAAAGACATGCCATAATATCCAAACTTCCTTTTGTCTTTAGGCACATAGGCTTCCCAAGTATATTCAAAGTCAAAAACATCTTTGAGGACTCTTCTGTCTATGATAAGAGGGTCCAATGGAGGAAGTATGTTCAAGCCCTCATGCCCTCTTAAACTGCCTTCTATTTCGGAGAGGGAATCGGCGGTAGCATAATACGTGGTAGCCGCCCCCTCAACTTCAAGTTTTACAATGTCTCCCTTCCTACAGCTTTCTTCAAGAATAGAAAAAAGCTTAAGATTATCTGAATAACCAATCCTATGACTTAAAAAAGGCTTTCTGACAATTCCCAGATAATCAAAGGCGCTTCTAAAATAAAAGCCAACCAATTCTTCATAACTTGCCTTTTTCATGTTTTTTTCATCAATGAGATCGTTTGTCAAACTGTAATACTTCTGGTTTTTCTCTCTATGGTGAATCATGAGCTTGCCGATGTCCCAAAGATACTCCAATAGAGAAGAGCTGGAACTATCATTGGACCAGGAAAAAAGGCTATCCGCTTTTGGTATGTGCTTTAAATCCTTAGACGATACAACTCCTTTTTCTAAAATAAATTTCAGGGTAAGGTTTATCTCTCTTTTATGCTTTTGGTAGTATTCGCTATGCCAACTTTCTCTAGCTTTCCTTCTAGCAGATAAATAACCGTAGTATTCCAAGGGAATAATAGAGAATAATTGCATCCAGTATTCAAAAAGGTTTCTTTTACCATAAAGCCCATCATTAAGGTCCTTCAGAGAAAAGTTCTCCACTCTATTAAACAAGGCCAGTTCATGACTCCTCGCTATAACATTTATAGGATCAACTTGAATGCACTTTATTTTTCTTAAAACCTCAAGAATGCTTTTAGCCTTATTATTCAAAAAACTTCTGCCAATAAGATAATTTTTAAGCTTCTCTTTTGAGATCTTATAAGCTTTCATTGTTCTAGCTATTTTACCAAACTTTCCTTGTAGCTTAAGTCTTTTCCTGCTAAAATCTTTAAGTCTTATGGCTAAAAAGAATGTTTCCCAACAAAAACCAATTAAACACGAGAATGTGATTAATGCCCCTATAACAACCGAGATGCAGTCGGCTTATCTTGATTACGCTATGAGCGTAATAGTGGCAAGAGCCCTTCCCGACGCAAACGACGGCCTTAAACCAGTCCAAAGAAGAATAATTTACGCAATGTATGACCAGGGCATGACTCCCGGAGCAAAATACCAGAAGTGCGCTTCGGTAGTAGGGGAGGTAATGAAAAAGTACCACCCTCACGGCGACGTTTCCATTTACGACGCCCTCGCGCGAATGGCGCAGAACTTTTCATTAAGATACCCGCTTGTTGACGGGCAGGGGAATTTCGGCTCAATAGACGGGGATCCGCCCGCCGCAATGAGATACACGGAAGCAAGGCTTGCGCCAATATCGGCAAAACTATATGAGGACATAGATAAAAATACGGTACATTTTGACCTTAACTATTCGGGAGATTATGAAGAACCAAGAGTCCTTCCCGCGGTTTTGCCAAACCTCCTTCTTAACGGCGCTTCGGGCATTGCTGTAGGAATGGCTACTTCCATTCCACCTCACAACCTAGGGGAGATTATAGACGGGCTGACTTACTTAATTGAAAAAGCCGAGGAAATAGGCCTTGCCCCAAAAAAAGATGCGCTGGAGCAGGTCTTAACCCCCGCATTTTCATCTCAAGCAACAGTGGAAGAGCTGGTTAAATTTATAAAAGGTCCTGACTTTCCAACAGGCGGGATAATCTACGATCAATCCGAAACCGTAAAAATGTACTCCAGCGGTAAAGGAAAAATAATCATCAGAGGAAAAACCTCAATAGAAGAAGACAAGGGAGGTAAATTTAAGATAGTTGTAACCGAATTGCCTTATCAGGTAAATAAAGCACTGCTTCAGGAAAAAATAGCCCTTCTAGTTAAAGATAAAAAAATTGAAGGAATTTCTGATATCAGGGATGAATCGGACAGAAGGGGATTAAGGGTGGTGGTTGAGTTAAAAAGAGAAGCAAGGCCACAACAGGTTTTAAACCTTTTGTTTAAGCACACGGAACTTCAGACAGCCTTTAACGCAAACGTTGTCGCGCTGGTACACGGTGAACCAAAAGTCCTAACCCTTAAAATGCTCCTTGAGGAATTTATTAAGCACAGGCAAATTGTTGTCTTAAGGCGAACACAACATCTGTTAAATAAAGCCCGAGAAAGAGAGCATATACTCCTTGGGCTTAAAATTGCGCTTGACCATCTGGATGAAGTCATAAAATTAATACGAGGCAGTAAAGATGCTGATGAGGCCAAAATAGGACTTATTAAAACTTTTAACTTTACCGAAATTCAGGCGCAGGCAATTTTAGACATGCAGTTAAGGCGTCTTGCCGCTCTTGAAAGAAAAAAGATAGAAGATGAGCTTAAAGAAGTACAGGCAACAATTAAAAATCTTGAGGGTCTTTTGGTTTCGCCAAAAAGGCTTATAGAAACCGTAACAAATGAGCTTTTACAGCTTAAAGAAAAATACGCGGATGAAAGAAGGACCAAAGTTATAAAAGGAAAGATAGGAGAGTTTTCAGAAGAAGATCTTATCACAAACGAGCAGGTAATTGTTTCACTTACTGCAACGGGATATATAAAAAGACTGAATGTTGATACGTACAGAAGGCAGAGTAGGGGAGGTAAAGGAGTTACGGGCCAGGCCTTAAAAGAGGAAGATGAAGTTTCGGAGATAAAAGTCTGTAGCTCCTTGGATTACGCCCTCTTTTTCACTAATAAAGGCAAGGTTTATAAACTTAAAGTGTGGGAAATTCCCGAAAGTTCAAGAACTTCAAAAGGAACAGCCATAGTTAACCTTATAAATATAGAACAAAGTGAAAGAATAGAGGAGTTTATAACAGTTGAAAAAACGATCTTTGAAAACAGAAGAGGATATATTTTCCTTGGCACCAGAAAAGGAAATGTTAAAAAGACAGAACTTTCGGAGTTTGAAAACATAAGGCAGTCGGGGATTTTAGCGATAAAACTTGAAAAGGATGATTCTCTTGCGTGGGGCAAACTTTCAAGCGGTTCGGATCAGGTTTTAATTGTTACGGACGGAGGGCAGTCAATTAGGTTTAAGGGAACCGATGTCAGACCGATGGGCAGACAGGCGGCGGGCGTGATCGGAATTAAATTATCCCCAAATGATTACGTAATAGGTATGGATATTATTAATAAAGATAATGAAAACTTAAGCCTCTTAATTGTTACCGAAAAGGGATATGGAAAAAAGACAGGCATTAAAGAATATAAAGTTCAAAAAAGGGGAGGGTCAGGAATTTTAACCTACAGTGTAACCGCTAAAACGGGCAAAGTTTCGGCAACCAAAATAATTGACGGGAGTATGAAAAATGATCTTCTTATTGTCTCAAATGAAGGCAAGGTTATAAGACTCCCCGAGAGACAAGTCCCAAAGCTTGGAAGGGCAACGCTTGGCGTTAGATTAATAAATCTTTCGGGAAATGATACGGTTTCAGCCCTTGCATATCTTGCCGAAGACCTTGAAGACTCCCAAAACGGCAAATGATGATAAGATCTCTTGAAAATGAAGCTTCCATCTTTTAAATATGAAAAAAATTTGTGGAAAAAAGGCAAAAACCTCGTTTGTGGAATTGATGAAGTGGGGAGGGGATCGTGGGCCGGACCCGTTGTTTCCGCAGCCGTCATTTTTGATCAAAACATCCGGATAACATTTAACGACGTTGGACTTTCAAGAGTCAGAGATTCAAAAACCACAGCACCAAAGGAGCGGGAAAAATTATCGGAAATAATAAAAAAACAGGCTTTAGCTTACTCAATTTCGGAAATCGGCGTTAAGAGAATTAATAAGCACGGAATAGGGAAGTGCTCGCAATACGCCTTTAGAAAGGCTTTAAAAAAACTTAAGGTAAGACCTGATCATATTCTAATTGACGCTTTTTACATAAAATATTTAAAAAGAAAATCACAAAATGCGATAGTGAAAGGGGATGAGAAGTGCTTTTCAATTGCTGCTGCATCAATAATAGCTAAAGTTTATAGAGATAATCTGATGAAAAAGCTTGGTAAAAGGTTTCCCAAGTACAGGTTTGACCTTCACAAAGGTTATGGAACTTTGCTTCACCAAAAATCTATTGAGAAATACGGCTTATGCAAGATCCATAGGACGAGCTTTAAGATATTAGCTGGTAAAGAGAAATCCGAAGAAATCTAGATACCAGGGTTTTTCCTCGGAGATAACCGTTCCCGTGTCTGAACCTACCGTTGCCTCAACCTGCGCCGATAGGGGAATTACCCCGAAGAATTTGAGATTTTTGTAACCCTTAACATTATACACAAGGCCATCTGTACCACCTTCAGAAACCTCCGCGGGCTCTGTCGATTCTGTTGACTCAACCCCCTCCGTGGGTAAAGGAGTAGGAAACTTACCATGCCTTTCAACCAGTTCAGACGAGACCACAGTGTCCACTTTACCAACCCTTAACAGATTATTAATGGCTACATCGGGAAGAATTACCAAGTTCACGTTGCCTGAGGGCGTCTGGACTACAAGAGTATTGGTAGCAGGATCAACTGATAATGGGAATTTTGTTGAGGCAGTACTGGCCTGCGCCTGTATTTCAAACTGATCCCCTTCAACTCTAATTCTTATCTTGGAAGTTCCCGTTGCCTCTTTAGGTATAATGCTTAAAATTTGATCTACCTGCGTGGGATCTAAAATATCCGTAAAAAGATCGGTAACATTACTGCCTTTTTTGGCTTTAACTTTTAAATCAACCCTTCCGTCTTCTCTTATCTTAAGATCAATTCTTCCAATATCCGATTCTTTCTTTATTCTTACAACGGGCTTTCCAGAAACACCCGACTTTGTATTAAAAATGACCTCATCATCCTCAACTTCAACTTCTGCCTCCTCAAGCTCTTCTTCTTCAAGTTCATTCTCAACCTCATCTTCAACATCCTCGTCCTTCTCAATCTTTTTTACATTAGAGCTGGAGCTACCCTTTCCGCTTTGATTTTCATTCTTTGAGCTAGTTGATTTACTATCATCGCTCTTTTTATTACTGCTTCCGCTTTTATTATCGTCATCATCATCATTACTTCTTTTACCACTGTTATCTTCATCCCCTAGAACCGACCCTTTTGAAACGGAATAAACGCCTTTGTGACCCATAAAATACTTTGATTGAGCCAGAGCCGATTTTCCAAGATAAAATGCTACAAGAAGTACAGAGGAAAAAATACTGACAACCGCAAGAAATGTAAATTTCTTCATAAATCTCCTTAAACTGCGATTTTTACTGTTGCCACTTAGTGTAGCACCTTTGTCAAAGATTGACAAAAAAGGCGCATACGGAATATCATTTACACAATGCCGGAACATATTAGGCTCCTTCTAAGATCAATCCTCGTTTATATTTTTAAAATAGTATTTGTAGTTATTTTCATTGCTTCCGTTTTTAAATACGCAGGTCCCATACCACTATCGGTTAACACCAAAACGCTTGACAAGGACACAACCTTTTACGTATCAGATGAGGCAAGTGTTTTTGTAAAGCCCGATATCGCAACTGTCACACTTGCTATTACCACCAACTCGCTTAAAGCCCAGGAAGCAAAAGACACAGCCAACAATGTAATAAATAAGATAACGGAGGAATTAAAAAAACTTGGAGTAAAAGAAGAGAATATCAAAACAACAGGGTTTAACATATACCCCAATTATAGCAATGAAGGGAGGACCATAACTTCATACAGTGGTAATGTCTCTTTGGAGGTCAAAGAAAAAGACCTTGAAAGAATTAACACAATAATAGACACTGCCCTTGCAAACGGGGCAAATCAGGTTTCAGGACTATCATTTGATGTGGAAGATAGAGATAAAGCAGTGGATGAAGCAAGAGCCTTGGCTATTAAAAAAGCCAAAATGAAGGCTGAAAAAGTGGCCAAAGAATCGGGAATTAAACTTGGAAGGGTTCTTAACGTTTCAGAATTTTATCCCTTTAACTATGGTTCTCTCGGAAAGCTTTCGGCGGCGGAGGGCCTTGGAGGAGGCGGAGGGCAGACGGAAATCCAGCCGGGCCAAACCGAAATCAGAGTCAATGTGACATTATCCTACGAAACCCTGTAAACCAATTTACACATAAAACCTGCAAAACCTCTAGAAGTACTGAAGAAAGCAGCTTATTCTCAAATCACAATGAGAAATGGCACACATGGGAATATTTGTTAAGATATACTTACTATGATCCACTTTAATAAGAAGCAACTGGTTGCTCTGGTGCTTGTTGCGTCTGCAGGTATTGTTGTAATTATGACATCACTTTTATATAGGTTGGTGTCACAGAAACAGGCGTTGGTACAGCAAAATGCTAATGCACTTAAGAAAATTGAGTTACTTAAGTCCTCATCAAATATTGTGATGAAAGAAAACGTTGAATATTTCCCATTAGGATCTAGTGCTGATGGGACTTTGGAAGCAAGGCTTAAAGTTGTTTATAATGTTAATGAATTAAGCCTCATAATTTCATCGCACACTAATCGGGGAGCTATATCAGTTCAAGAATTTCAGTCAGTGGAGTTGTGGAAGGGTACTATTCCAATTCAAAAAGCTGATCTACCAACGAGTTTTTCTGTCATCAGAAATTCTTCATCTATTACGTTTTCCGGTGACGGAACGAAAGTTGCATTCAAGGCTCCCGATCAGTCCATCCATCTTTGGGAAATTTCTGAAGAACCTCAGGAAGTTACAGACGGTTTTGGTAAAAAGAAAAAAATCTTGGTAAAAAAAGAATCAAAAATTCAAACGATTTCTCGGGTAGATGGTGTAAGTTTTGATGAAAAAGCAAAATATGGTATGGGGATGCTATTGTATTCAGGTGATGGCAAGGAACTATATGGAATCTTAGATAAGGAAGGTAGCTCCAGAGGAATCTTTCAGCTCTACCCCAAAACTTATGAAATTGATCAGGACCTGTCCCTGTACCCAATAGATACTATTTTCAGTATTCCTAAGCGATCTGGGTTTGGATTCGTCCCACGCACCGGTAGAGATCAAAAAATACAATTAGCCTATTGGCAGGATAACAAAATTCAGCTAATTCCCCTTGACCTATATGAACAGGTTATTTCGGTGCTTATTGCTCCAAATGGTGCCAACGCCTGCATTACGGTCTATTCGGATCGCATGAATGACTGGTGGATGGGTTGGTCCGGATCCGATCAATTAAATGTTTCAACCCGGGAATCAAGGCTATACAATCTTAACTTTGGAAATGAACTGGTAATCAGAATGTATCCTTATGAATGCGATCGATGGATCACCAACGACACAGTCCTCGTAAAAAACGATTTGTACTATTCCCTAAATATTAATACGTTTAAGTACACTTATCTAGTTAGTGACCCGAGTAATTGACTGTGAATGTTGAAGAATGCAACTGAAGCGCTATAATAGATTAATAGTGTTAGAAAAAACACAAAAGATAAAACAACTTGGGTTCTCGCTTCCACTTTTACTTATTCTTGTTTTAACTCTCGCAGGCGGTACTCTGGCATTTCTGAAATTAAACTCTATTCCTAAATCGGGTGAGATACTTAGTGAGGCTAAAGGACCAGACAAAACTCCCCCCGTAAGAAGCAACGGCCTACCAACTGGTGCCCTGTCTTCAGGGACAACCCAGGTGGATGCGAAACTCACAACAAACGAGAAAGCAACCTGCAGATATGATACCTCTCCAAATATCCTCTATAAAAACCAGAAGTGGATTTTCTCCACAACAGGTGACACCTCTCACTCTACTTTAATTACAGGATTATCCAATGGAACCAGTTATTCTTTATATGTAAGATGCAGGGACAGAAAAGCAAACGTAAATACGGATGATTTTTTAATAACATTTAGTGTAGAAAACGGATCAACTATATCCGACACAACACCTCCATCCGTGTCCCTTACCAATCCTCTAAATGGCTCTACAGTTTCCGATACCTCTGTTTTAATTACGGCAACCGCATCCGACAACGCGTCTGTTTCTAAAGTAGAATTTTACGTAGACTCTGTATTAAAAGGGACTGATTACTCCTCATCATATTCTTATACTTGGGATACAACTCCTTATTTAAACGGATCCCACATTCTTCTTGCAAAAGCTTTTGACACATCAAGCAATTCCGCCTCATCTAGCGTTTCCGTTACGGTAAACAATCAGACACCCACTCCCACATTAACCCCTACTCCTACCCCAACTCCAACGCCAACGGTTACCCCTACGCCAACTCCTACACCACCCCCAACTACAGGGGATTACCTCCTAATGCCTCGATCACAATTACTATCACTTTCAACAACAAGTACGGCTTGGAATAACGTTAAAGGTATTGCGGACGGGGATCTGGGTACGCCTGATCTTAAAAATCAGGACAACAAACATGACGTTAAAACCCTTGCGGTTGCGCTTGTGTACGCTCGAATTGGAAATACCCCAACGATGGACTACAGAACTAAGGCAAGAAACGCAATCATGTCAGTCATGGGAACTGAACAGGTAGGGGCCTACAACTCAATCCTGTCACTTGGAAGACAGCTTGGAGCGTATGTTTTGGCTGCCGACTTTATAAATCTTGACGGCGCAGACGATGAAACGTTCAGGGCATGGTTAAAAGATATAAGAACCAAAGAACTTGGAGGGCATGGGAGATGGATAGTATTGACTCAAACGCATGGAGATTCAAATAACAACTGGGGCTCGTTTGCGGGTGCATCCAGAATTGCGGCGAGCATGTACCTTAATGACACAACTGATGTTGAGGCGGCGTCTAAAGTATTCAGAGGGTTTACGGGGGATAGAAACGCTTACGCTTCATTTAGAACCATCTCAAGCACGGAAGCAACTTGGGCCTGTTCACAAAGCACCACATTGTACACACCCATTAACCCGCCGTGTTATCTTTCAGGTATTAACGTAGACGGAGCGATAGTGGGGGACATATACCGAGACAGTACACCGCTTCAGTGGCCTCCCACATCAACCGGGATTTCATATACTCTGGAATCTTTGCAGGGTTTAGTATTGCAAGCGGAGCTTTTATCAAGAGCGGGTTACGACTCATGGAACTACTCGGATAAAGCTTTAAAAAGGGCGGCGGATCTTGTAAGCAGGGATGGGAGATGGAATTATTCATCAGTCAGCTATCATGTTCCCTGGATTTTAAACAAACGATACGGCTTAAATATTCCAACCAGATCTCCGGCCAGCTACGGAAGAGTCTTTGGCTACACCGACTGGCTGTATGGAAATTAAAATCCCCATTGACATTAACTCTCTCCAAAAAGTAAACTGAAACATGTTGTGCAAAAAGAGGAAACTTATAAAAATGCACTTGACACCGCTCTTGAACCTGTAAACCCGGACAAACCTTCCGAAAACATAAAGCTAGCCCTCTCATATGATGATGTTCTTCTAATTCCCAGGTATTCCTCAATAAACTCAAGGTCAGAAGTGGATACTTCAACGCAAATAACACCTAATGTCAGGCTTAAGATACCTCTTATCAGTATTAACATGGATTCGGTTACAGGCGTTGAAATGGCGACTAAACTTGCAAACCTTGGCGGCATGGGTTTTTTGCCAAGATTTGACAAAGCCGAGATACAAGCGCAAATGGCAACCGATGTAAAAAAGAGTGGGGGATTGGTGGGTGTTGCAATCGGATGTAAAAACGGGTTTATGGAAAGAGCAGAACTTCTTGTTAAAGCCGGGGTTGACATAATAACTTTGGACATCGCTCACGGTCACATGCAAAAAGCTCTTGATGCAACAAGAGAATTAAAGAATAGATTTAACGACGTCGGAATTATTTCAGGAGTGGTTGCTACTTACGAGGGAGCTAAAGATTTATTCTTAGCAGGTGCAGACTGTGTGAGAGTAGGCGTTGGTCCCGGAACAATCTGCACAACGCGAACAATGACCGGCTGCGGAGTTCCGCAAATTACCGCGGTAATGGAAGCGGCAAGAGCGGCGAGGGAATTTAAAAAAACGATTTTATGCGACGGGGGAACTAAAAGTGC
This sequence comes from candidate division WWE3 bacterium RIFCSPHIGHO2_01_FULL_40_23, assembly GCA_001772615.1. Lineage (GTDB taxonomy): Bacteria > Patescibacteriota > WWE3 > UBA101185 > 2-01-FULL-41-18 > 2-01-FULL-41-18. Next base: position 26,755 of record MEUZ01000007.1, read on the forward strand.
CGGGGATGTAGTCAAAGGGCTTGCGGCTGGCGCCTCGGCTGTTGTGATAGGAAGCCAGTTTGCGGGCTGTGATGAAGCTAATGGAGAACTTGTCGTAATAAGAAACGGAACAAAAAAACATATCAGGATTTTTGGTATAAAATTGTTTGAAATTGCGGAGTGGGGGAGTAGTGAAAAATTTAAGAGGTATAACGCTTCAACCTCAAAAACCGAAAAGATAAAGCAAATCAAAAAAGACGGGAGCGACAAAAACGGGGATTACACCGACTACATAGAAGGGGTGGAATCCCTCGTCCCTTACAGCGGCCCGCTTGAAGGCGTTGTAAACAAAATTTTGGCGGGAGTAAAATCAGGCTTATCTTATAACGGCGCGAGCACAATAGAGGAACTCTGGGAAAAAGCGGAATTTATCCAGGTTACCCACGCGGGGATCATAGAAAGCGGCGCCCATCACGTAATTACAACCCACAGCACCCACCCATAAATCCAACTTAAATTATTACCTTATAGTATTTGACCTAAATTACCGGAGGTGATATAAAACACTTAGCTACAAAAAAGGCTCTTTGATAATTTAAGAGCTCAATATCAGCTTGTTGCCAAGCTGAAATCTATCCAAAGGAGGATGGAAAATGAGAAAACTCATTGTATTTCTGACGGTCGTTTCGCTTCTACTCGGAACGTACGGCATTTCGGACGCCGGCATCAAAGGCGCACCGAACCCACCGGGTTTTGTGGGCGCCACTGTCAACGGCAAAAACTGCGAGGTCCTGGTTTCAACCAGCGCGGATAAAACCGTCTGGGCGCTAAACCCCGATCTTGCGGGTGAGGAAGTTCAAAACTGTGAGATCAAGATCAAGAAGGCCCGGGGTGAACAACTTGCGGTTGAAACCGCAAACCGGTTCGTTCCGGGTGAGCTTCTGGTGAAGTTTACCCGCGGTTCAAACCGTCAGGGCAATCTCGACGTAATCAAGGGGAACGGAGCAAACGTACTCAAAGAGATTGATCCCGGAAACGGCCTCTTTCATGTGTCCGTTGCCAAAGGGCAGGAAAGGGCAATCGCAAAAACACTTTTGACTAATCCGAATGTGGAGTATGCGGAGCCTAACTTCCTCACTCACAGCTTCTCAACACCCTCGTGGGGACAGGAAGCTATCGGCGCCCCGCAAGTTTGGGGTATTTACGACTGCGGGAACGCGGGAATTGCGGTTTTAGACACCGGCGTAGCGAAAAATCACCCGGAACTGCAAAATGTGGAAGCCGGGTGGGACTTTGTGAACGACGACCCCGACGCTTCGGATGATGAAGGGCACGGCACTCATGTCGCATCAATTGCAGCGGGCGCAACGGTGGGCGTGTGCAGAAACGCACTTGTCATTCCGTATAAGGTGCTTAATTCGGAAGGATCCGGCACCTACGCAGATATCACGGCTGCTATCGTTTCCGCAACGCTTAACAGCCGGGTGAAGGTTCTTAACCTTTCACTTGGCGGCTCAAACTCTTCAGATACGATGCGGGAAGCTTTAAACCAGGCTGCTAACGCGGGAAAACTCATCTTCGTGGCAGCCGGCAATGATCTTGGTGAAGGCCCTTCGTACCCTGCGGCCTACACCTCTACAATTGCGATTAATGCCTTCGGCACAAACTTTGTGCTTCCGGTATGGAGCGCTCGGTTTAAGGGGGCAGAGTACCGCTCGCTGTCGGCTCCCGGTGTAGGAATACTCGGTGCCAACTACACGGGCGGGCTGGTGAAGTACAGTGGAACCTCCATGGCCACTCCCTACGCATCTGGCGCGGCGGCTTACTTACTCTCCATCAACCCAAACCTTACGGCGGAGGAGGTCAAAAGCCTTCTTTTCAACAGCGCCGTAAAGCTGGGGGATGAGAAAGAGTACGGCCACGGAGCGCTTAACCTTGCCAATGCAGTCAAAATGACGACGGGCGTGAACCTGAATGTGCTTCCTCTTGAATGGAACACCCAATCGTGGCCTTCGCTCTTAACGATCGGGGAAGAAACAAGCATCCTTTCCTCCCTTAAAGACCCGGATGGAAACGTGGTCAGCGCAACCGCGCTTATCACCACTCCAATCGGAAGCGTTCTTGCCCCCATGAGCTTTGATTCCACCTTGAAGATGTGGAGGGCGGACTATATGCCCCTGGCTCTTGGGAGTTATTCGGCAACCGTGATTTCTGTCTCGGATGGAATCTCGGTCACATCCGGATTTGGGTACCAGGCCACATTCAATGTGGTATCTACAACCCTTCCTTCGGGATGGGAAATGCATGGACGTTTGCCTCAAGGCGGAAGTTACGTTGACTTTAACGTTGACGTCTCATCCGTGGAGCAGATCTACAGCCAGTGGAACGACATCAGCGCCTCCACAGACCAGGGAGTTGCTACCCACCTTGGGCGTTCTCTGGTACCTGAAAAGGTAAGGGTGGTTGGAAGTTGCCCTTTTGGAGAGTTTGGCGTCCAGTGGGCGTTTGACACTCTCTCCGGGATTTACTACAGCTACTACGGCGTCTATGAAACTGCCAAGGAGCTCGACTGTCTCGATGGAATCGGAATTTTCGGCAATCACGGCGCTATCGGAGGGCAGCTTTTCGCAGTGGACCAAGGATCCAACCATTACAATGGATGGGATGCACGGCTCCACTCCTATGATCCGGTTTCGGGAAGGCACAACTGGACAATCCATACCGAATACCATGCCGATGGGGCAGTCAGGATCTCGGAAGATGGTTTAAGGCTTTACATAGCGGGAGGCCCTTATGATCCTTTATGGTCGGTGAGCTCTGTAACCGGCGAAAGAATCTGGAGCTTCTTCCCAAACTCAGGATCCGTAATGGACTCCGAGCCCGTTGAGAAAGACGGAAAGGTCTATGTAAAAGTCAGCGGAAGCAGTTTAAGCATCAACAAGCTGTATGCTTTAAACGCTTATACCGGGGATGTTATCTGGCAGTTCAACCCCGACAGAGGGTTTTACGGCAGATCCGCTCCGACCCTTTCACCTGATGGTCAAACTGTAGTTGTTTGCGACGGCAGCTTTAATATGTACGCCGTAGATACAGCTACGGGAAACCGCATGTGGAAGACAGCGCTGGGCGGCACCAATTCAAGCTTTTGCGAAAGCGTCCCAGCGGTAACTGAAGAGTATGTCCTGATCTACACTGGCTCTGGAGTAGGCGGTGACACCAATAATTACCTTCACCTTCTTGACTTACAGACAGGTGAGATAATAGTAACCCGTGTAGTGGTGGATTATGGCTCGGTCGTTGCAAGCCCCGCCGTTTCTGGAGATCTGGTCTTTCTTACGGATTATCGGGGAAAAATCAGAGCCTATCTTCTGCCAACACTGGGGCTTGTGTGGGAGGATGTTGTTGATCCTTATAATATCTCCTCCTGGCAAACCTCCGTGGCAATCGGAGAAGATGAAAACGGAAAATATGCCATCGTTTCGGCATCGGGGAATAACGGGTTCTTTAAAGCGTGGAAGTTTAGGGAAAGGGTAGAGCAGTCAACACCACCTACGTTGACGCCCATCCCAACCAACACGCCTACAGTTACCAGAACCCCCTCGCCAACAAGAACTACAACTCCTATAGGCGGGGCAACCTTGACACCAACTCCTACACCCACGGCGTCAAACACATCGACTCCGTCGCAGACGCCAACACTGACCCCCACAAGCACGCCCTCGCCAACGGCGACACCCTGTCAGTGGGGCAGCAGCTGGAAGTGTGCCACCCCAACGGCATCAAAGACTTTCACGCCAACTGCAACCGGAACGGCGGGCAGCACTACCACGTCTACGGCGACCCCGTCGCAGACGCCAACGCTCACACCTACTGTGTTGCCTACGGCTCAGACAAATCCAAACACACATTGGATCTTTCTGCCGTTTGTAATAAAGTAGGGTAGAGAGAGAAATTTAGGCCAAAGCGGTTACAATGAGTAAATCTTGTAGCCGCTTTTTTTATCTTTTTAAAAACTTATCGTGAACCTCCTTCAACCTTCTATTAGTAACATGGGTATAAATTTGAGTAGTTGACACATTTGAATGTCCCAAAATCTCCTGAACCGATCTTAAATCGGCGCCGTTAGCAAGAAGTGTAGTGGCCATAGTATGCCTTAAAGAGTGTGGAGTCGCGTCAACGGAGATACCAGCCCTTAATACATATTTTTTAACTAGCCTTTGCACACTCCTTGCCGTTAATCTTAATGATTCCCCGTCAAGATCATCGGAATCCATCTGCCTTCCACTATATCTTAAAAAGAGGGGGGAGAATTCGTCCCTTCTTGTATCAAGATACCGTAGGAGCCATGAAGCCGCCGTCTCCGATAAATATACTGTTCTTACTTTTCTTCCTTTTCCCACGATACTAAATTCCCGTGTATTAAAATTAATATCGTCTCTATTAAGTTTCACAAGCTCACTAACTCTAAGACCGGTAGAGAAGAGCATCTCCAAAATCGCCTTGTCTCTGATGCCCGATCTTTTGTCAAGATTTTGCACGGACATAATCCGATCAAGTTGCTCATCATTTAAAAACTTCGGAATTCTTTCTTCACTTTTCCCAAGGTCAATCTGCTCGGGGGCAGGAACGTCAAGGCCCTTTTTAATAATGAGGTATCTTAAAAACGCCCTCAAAGCTATCAGAAAAGTTTTCTGGGTGTTTCTTTTGAAGCTTTCTCTGGATTTGCCGCTTATTCTTCTATTTAGATTCACTCTATACTTCTGAATTAGATCCAGTGTGACATCTTTTACATTAACGACATCTCTTCTCAAAAATTGTTTTGACCAATTAAGAAAGTCATTAAGGTAAAAATGATACATTTTAATTGTTCCTTGGGAAAGATTCTTATCAACTTCGCAGTATTCAAGATAATCAATTATAAGTTTATCAAGCCCCATGAATTGATTATACATCAGTAATCACATCAACTTTCTAAAATGAAATTAAGAGGCCACCATCAAACACGCGTCCGCTTGGCTATCTTTACCTCACTCATCAAATATCTTCAATCCTGGGGCATTGTGGAGGCCTCCTTGCAGACCCAAAAACAACCTGATAATAAAATACGGCAAATCAGCAGTTAAATATGCCTGGCACCAAAGAGGAGCGAAAGCAAGCGGGAAAAGAGCACGCAAAATAAACGTAAAAACATTTAAAACCACAGACAAAACTTTTAAAAAGGGAAGTTAAATATCTTTAAAATTAAATCCTTTTAAAATAAGAACCGGCCAGCGAAATATTTTTTGACATACATAAAGTAAAGGGTAGGGGTGCAAATTGTCACAGACAAGATGTCTTTATATGTATATTTAACGACATCATGTAAGGATTTTCAGGTTGGGCTGACTTAAGGGGACGATAAAACACTATTCCCGGGAAATTCGCAATAAATTAACATTTATTTAAAAGTATTAAAAACATTTAAAAACTTTTTTTCAAAGTATAGCTGCACAGACTCCCCAAATACCCCTCAATAAACGCAGGGCTTGGGAATCACCCCTCTTCCCCGCAAAGCTTATCCACATCAGTTTTAGGGCGTGGTTGCAACAAAAAGTCAATATTTTCAGGCTGAATTTTTTCCCAAAGGTGAGTAAAAAAATATGACAAACGTACAATGAGCCTTATAGTTTCCTTAGCACTTGCTACTATAGGATGCCAAAGGGTTTCGGGATTCTCACCTAATTTTTTTCTACTCCTCTACTCCAACATATCTATGGCAAAAATAAAAGCCCAATAAAAAGAAAAGCTATCGTAATTAATACGTGCTCAAAAATAATTTTTTCCGACAAAGTGTGCTTAATAAAATTATGATTAAATCCAAGGCCAAAAAGAAGGATTGATGACAAAAACAGCCCCCTAAAGAGGGCCTCAAAAGGCAGGAAAAGTATGGCCGAGGATAAGGTTAAAACCCAAAACGAAGTAAGTATGGATAAATTCATGTCAACCTCCCCTACTTCAAAGTCAAGCGACCACAAAAAAAGAAGCATTAAAGAAAAGGAAGATAAAGTTATCGCAAAAACCTGGAGGAAAGGATGTATCGGGAGTTTAAAAATACCAGCAAAAAGAGGGATGGAAACGACTATTATTAGTATCTGCTCCCACGTGATTGCCACTCTGTAAAGAGGGATGACTTTACCCTTTTCAAAGACTACTGAAAAAATATTTAAAATAAGAAGGGTGATATAGTAAACAACTAAAACAATTATCAAACTTAAAATTCTAAAAAGAATAGAGAGATTTGGAAAGCCGGAAAAAGTAAGAGCCGCTCCCACAACTACGTGTATAGGAAGAATAGAAACATAGAACCAGACTCTCCCAAAAGAACGTATCTCCAAAACAAAAAGAAGTGAGGCAAAAACAGCAACTGACAAAAATAAAAGATAAAGAGGCATCCACTTTGCCGAAACAAACTTCACAAAAAATAGAAGCATGCAAAGTGTAAAAGAACTAAGGAAAAACTTTAACCTTTTTGGATCAACTGACTCAAGCATTTATCCCTCCAAAATCTTCCACTACAAAGTTGGCATAAACTTCCGAGATATCATCATGATTATCCAAAGCTTCAACCAAATCCATTATCCTACCGGCCATTTCTTTTGTAAGGGGAATTTCAAAAATCGGATTCTCCGGATCCTGCCCAAAAACATACGATGCACATCCGCTTTCTCCCAAGGAACCTCCAAACCTTGTAAAAATATTTCTGATCTCCGCAACAGTTCTGTTTTTATTATCAGTAAGAGCCTTCACCATAATGGCTATCCCTTCAGGGCCATACCCTTCATACGTAACTTCCTCCAGAGTTGAGCTGTCCCCTCCTCCGGCCCCTCTTTCTATAGCCCTTTCAATGTTATCTTTTGGCATTCTTGCGTCTTTTGCCTTTTCAATTGCGAGTCTTAAAGAAGGATTCATATTCGGATCTTTCCCACCTTTTTTCGCGGCCTGCGAAATAAGCCTTGAGATTTTAGTGAAGACCTGGCTTCTTTTCGCGTCATTGAGGGCTTTATCTCTTTTGATTGTTGACCATTTTGAATGCCCGCTCACATGGGAATTTTATCACAACTTTTGACGTAACGACTTCTTGACAAAATGTTTTGTATTAGTTAGCTTCTATCTCATGCCAAACGAAGTAGATCAGCTTTCATCAAAAGCTATTCAGGCGGCACTAAACAAAGAATGGAAGAAAGCGGTTGAGCTTAACAAAAAAATAATCAGTTTTGACGATTCGGATATTTCAGCCCTAAACAGACTCGCAAAAGCTTACATTGAGCTTGATATGCATACTGATGCGAGAAAAACCCTTAAAAACGTCTTAAAACTTGATCCCATTAATCAGACAGCCAAGAAAAACATGCAGTACGCGCAGGCAAAAAGAAAAGCCCTGGGCAATCTCCCCCACCCTGACATTAAAAGCTTTATAAAAGAACCGGGTACAACAAAAGAATTTTCATTTTCCATAATCACAAAAGGACTCACGTCTAAAAAATTTTATATTGGAGAGCCCCTTACCATTAAAATAGAGGGACATAAAGTCGGCCTTTACAAATCAACCGGAGAGCTCCTTGGAATTTTTGACGTTCAGACGGCCGAAAGACTCTCAACAGTGCATAAAAAAGACGGGACATTAAACTCGTATTATCTTTCAGGAGAAGAAAAAAATATAAAAGTGCTTGTTAAATCATCACTTCCAATTTTCAAAGCCGAAAAACAGGAGCTAAAACCGTATATTAAGAGAGACACAATAGAAGAACCGGAGCTTGAGCTTTCTTACCCTGAACAGGAGGAGCCTTAATACTACCTTAAATCTTCCTCCGTTAAGGCCTTGGTTTGAGGGGGTTCTCCCAAGGGTTTTTCCTCAACTTTCTTTACCGGTTCAATCTTTGGTAAAACAACTTTTCGCACGGGCGGCTTAGGCCCTTCCCTACCCTTATCTTTCCTTAAAGGCTTATTTTCAACCACCACAGCCACCACCTTCTTGGGCTCGGGTTTAGGTTTCTCCTGCGATACTAAAGGAGCTTCCTCCAAGGAAGGTTTCGGGAGTTCAACCTTCACAACGCTCTTTGGGGTTTTCCCTGGTATTGACTCAACGGCTGCAAAAGGCACAAACTTATCATCCAAAGGAAGAAGAACAACTACGGGATCTCCCTCCACACCGCCGTAATGGTTAACCGAAACATCCAGAACCCTGTAGGAACCGTCGGAAGTAACGGCATGCCATTTTCCTTCCTTTTTAGCTAAAATCCCTTCAACTCGTAACCTCCTAATCCTTTCAATCTGTTTAAACCTTTTTTCCCCATTTTCTTCATACTGCTTTAACTTATCCCCATATACCAGAGTTGACTTTGAGGCATAATTCGCCGGAATATCAATCTTTTCCCCTGCTTCGGTTTCCATATACTCACCCATAAACTTCCCAAGTACCCCAGGCAAGTTTCTCGCTGATGGGATGCCTGCTTGGGCTTCAACTTCCTTCATCAGATTTTTAGCCTGATTAATGAAATTAACCGCTTGATTTAAAGCATTATTTACTTGCTGGATTTTATGCCGTATGTTTTCTTCCATATTTTCTCCTAAGTTTCGCAGGCTTACTCAAACTACGCTACTCTCCCCTACTCCCAAGCACAACTTCACCTTCTATTTTACCGTCAAATGAAGGCCCTTCCTGCCTTTTTAAAGGCAAAGAACCTTGATCCCCCGTAACACTGCCCTCTTTCACACGGTTTTCCTCGGCAATTGCCATACCAAGGTCAAACTTTCTTTCAACCCACTGCCTAATCCTTTCCTCAACATACTGACGGTCTTGCCCGTAGGTTTCCCTGCTTAACTCCTTTGCCTTTGCCCCATTATTAGTTAAATCAGTAATCCTTGGCATAGATAAAGCCGAAAACGGCTTTGAGGTTTGACCTTCAATCATGAGCTTCAAATACATATGCTGCCTTTCAAGGGATATAAGATCATTTTCATCAAAAACCGGTGCGAATTCCTTTGCTAAAATCTCCGCGTCGGGTGCTCCAACGGCGAAAGAAATAATGGTTCCAACGTTTCCGAAAACCGCATTTAAAATTTCTTCAGGAAGCTGAAGCGTATATTGATGGGTCAGATGAAGACTTAGCCTGTATTTTCTTGCTTCCGAAAGAATAGACTCAAAACCTCCCGAAGCAAAGTTTTGAAATTCATCAACAAAAAGATAAAAATCCCGTCTTTCGGCTTCAGGTATCCTCGCCCTCTGCAAAGCCACAAACTGCATTCTTGAAACAAGAAGTGATCCAAGAAGATTCGCATTATCCTCACCTATTTTTCCAATTGATAAATTTATAAGAAAGATTTTTCCCGTGTTCATTATTTCATCAATCCTAACGGTTGATTTAGCTCTGCCTAAAATATTCCTGATGGTGGATGAAGAAAGAAATCTTCCAATCTTATTTTGGATAGGCGCTACAGCCTCTGTTAAAAGCTTTTGATTTCCTTTCATTTCTTTAAACTCTTTTTCCCAGAAATCTTTAATAACCGGATCCTTCACGTAATAAGTTATAAATTTTCTATAGTTGTCATCCATAAGAAGCCTTGTCAAACCAAGAAGCGTTGTACCCTCAACTTCAAGAAGAGTTAAAATACAAATATTTAAAAGGTATTCAAGCCTTGGTCCCCATGAAAATCCAAAATGCTGTTTTATTGCGGAGACAATTCCCGAAGCCATAAGGTTTTTCTGATCGGGATCCAAAACCTCAAGCATGTTCAGCGCGGGCGGTCTCTCCGAATCCGAAGGGTCAAAATAAACAACGTCCTTCACCCTGTCATCAGGTATTGCCTCCAAAAGCTCGTCAATTAAAGTTCCGTGCGGATCCAAAACCCCAACTCCCTTTCCGTTTCTCATATCCTGAATAATCATATTTCTGAAAAGCTGGGATTTTCCTGATCCTGTTTTCCCGATAGCATAAACGTGCCTTCTTCTATCTTCATCCTTAATTCCGAACTTAACTTCTTTATTTCTATAAGTTGTTATCCCAAACAAAGTGCTTCCTTCAGTGGGGATGTTTAACGGTGGCTCGCTTCTTTTCGCATATGACCAGGAAATAAGAGGTGTTTCTACCCCAGCCGCAGGCAAATGATATATTGACCCAAGCTCTTCAGTGTTAAATATATAACTCCCATCTTCTGAAAACTTTCTCAATCTGTATGCATCAAAAAATTCACGGGAGTCATCATAATCTCCGGAAGCTATAAAACTGTTAAGATTTGCGGTTGAGAATTGTTTAAGAGACGCGATAACTGATCTTAATCTTAACTTCGCAACTTCAGTTGAATCAGCAATCGCAAGGACTCTGATAACACACTCGAAGCCCATTTTCGTAAGTTTGTTTTCAATTGCTTTTATTTCAAGCTCTTGGCCTGGAGACAATCTTGGAGGTAATGCGGCCGCGGTCCTGGCCGGAAACGCGGTAACCTCGGGCGGTGTTGAAATTCTTTTGATAACATTAAAGAAGAGCTCCGACAGCTCCTTGCCTAAAGTTGAAACCAAACTACCGCCGGCTCTTTTAATAGTACCCTCTCTCACATCCGTCACATATTTGTAACCTTCTTCCTGCCAGACATCGGGAATAGGCCTTACCAAAAGTTGAAGCCACACCTGCTCATCCTCTTTTACCTCGGAAAGAGCGGATGTGATGGCCGATATCGGATCAACCTCAAAATCCTTAAAAGTCTTTATAGGAAAATAATAGTCTTTTGATAGCCTAACATCGGTTCCTAAAACAACTTTTCCTGTCCTATCAACAGATTCAATATAATCTGGCACCTCAAAAATAACAGCGCGTGGATACTGTGCATAAATCTGACTTTCTACATAAGAATGAATGCTTTTTGGGACTACAGCGTAAAATTTAATACCTTTTGGGGAGGAAATTATTTCAAAAGAAAAATGCTCTTGTTCTTTAGGAGTTACTTTTAAAAGCCCGTGCAGAGATGCAAACATGTGCTCAGAAGCTATCGGGGCTGTCTGAAGATCAATATGCTCCACATCAAGCTCTTTAGGAACCTTAATCTCCAAAAAAACATTCTCAAATGTTTCGGTGTACCCACCCAAGCTTTTTCTGCGCAAAGATCTATATGCAAAAATTGTTGCGAACAAAACGATAATTGAAGGTAATAAAATATTTAATGGCATTTCCTCTCCTAAAGTCCCACTTTTTACTACCCCCGCCCTATTTTGGGGCGGGGGTGAAGAAAGGAGAGAGACTTACGGCCACTCTACCACATTGAATTAGCATAGTCAATTCCAGATATTATTGTAATATCGGCCATAAAAGCCTTGAGTCCTTCACCTTCAGGAGAAGCCTGCGGCACCACTTTTTCAATCCCCAACTCTCTTTTTATTTTTTTTAATGTTTCTGAATCAGTATCGGAAGAGATAATAAAACTTTCATCATAAACATGCGGTGTATTTGATACCAGAACAACCGACCCTCCCATATTTTCCACAAACCTTGAGACAAAAGATCCAAGTTTATACGCTTCAGCTCCGTTTAACACAATTACTCTTTTATGCTCCTGTGCAACTCCCCCGTCAAAAAAAACCTCTCTCACTTTCTTATCAAGAGAGTAATCATCTAAAATATCTTCCTGTGAAAGCTCCGATAACGAAGTTGTCTCTTTGCCTAAACCTCTAAAAAAATTGGCAAGGAAAAGAATGTCGGTTAGCGAAAGATCAGTTTCAAAGTTTTTTCTTAAATTTTCAAACTCGGAAGGTATTTTTATAGCATTTTCAAAAGACGACAGCTCAAATAAATCTTCCGAGTCAGAAATTTCAAAAAATCTAGAGACTTCTGCAAAACTTTCTTCATCAGTTAATATATATCTGTCTATTTTTTTAGCGAAGATCTTTTCAAGCGTCTTATTAGTTAAATAAACTCCTTTGCCCTCTTCCAAAAGCTGGCCTAAAGCATATACTTTTTCTATCCTCTGCTTCCCAAACCTTTCAGGAAGATTAAACTCGGATGCAACATTAATATCATAAATGTCAAGCTTTTTATCTTCAGCGTTCCCTGCAAGAAAATAAATACCCTCAACAATGGAGGTTTGGTCATCTTTATCTTTTAGAACAATAAAACTTAAAGCAAATGAGGAGGTCTCTTCGGCTGTGAAAGTTTCGTTTAAAGATGACGAAGCAGCAAAAGGAGTTCTTAAAAACTTATAAAAAGACAAAAACGAGATAGTGGCCATTGATATTACTACAGCAAAAAAGGCGGTTGCCACAAGTTTAAAAACCCTTTTTACCCTAGGGGCAAACTTAATCCCTTTCCATGAGGTTTTTCTTCTTTTATTTAACTTTTTTGACTTAACAGGCCTTTTCCTAGGCATAACTGTGAGCTTTCGCAATTTCCGACAAAACTTTTCTGCCCTTTTTGGCATCCCCCATCAACTCTTCAAGTACTATTTCGGACATGGATAAGGACGCTTCAAATTCAGGTTCTATCACATCTTTAACTCCCAGACTGTTAAGAACTTTTGCATCCTGCGAGTTTTCGGCTCTGCCTATAATTTTTACACTGGAGGAAATTTTTTTCGCCTTCCTTATAATGTACTCGCTTGAGTAAACATCAGGAATTGCCACAACCAAAAGCCTTGCCTCCGAAAGATTGGCAGTTTCAAGAATGTCCTCATCAACAGGGTCTCCGTAAACAAAAGGCTGTTTGGTTTCAAGGAGAGGATCCAAAACTGAAAAATCATAATCAATAACTACAAAATTTACTTTTGACAGCTCCAAAACCTTCGCTATCATCTTGCCCACTCTGCCAAAACCAACAAGAACCACGTGATGTTTAAGCTCCGTTTCCGCCCCGGGAAATGACACAACAGATTTATCAAACCTTGTAAAGATAGCATCATATGCTACTCTTGAACGGTTTCTAATTCCTTCTTTCACCACCTTGTAGAATTTCTTGGATGAGGACATAAAATAAGATGTCAGCAGGAGGGAAATAACGGTTGTTGAAACGATGAGTTGATAAGTATTTTCCGATATTACCCCATGGGAAATCCCGCTTCGCGCCAGAACAAAAGCAAACTCCCCTACTTCAAGAAGTCCAAGAGAGGCAAGAAATGAAATTCTTGTATGAAACCCGAGATAAGAAACTATCAAAAAAATAACAAGAAATTTTAGAATCAAAACAAATACTGTTAGAAACACAATCTGTGCCGCATGAGAAACTATAAAAGAAGGGCTTATCAAAAATCCTATTGTCACAAAAAACACAGCTGAAAAAATATCCCTTAAAGGCCTCATATCTGATCCGATTTCAAACCTCACATAAGAAGCCGATAAGACAACTCCTGCAAGAAAAGCCCCGATAGCAAAAGACTGAAAGTAACTTTCAGTCAGAATTCCAAAAATTAGAGAGAGGGCAAAACCTCCGACCATCATAAGCTCCTTGGAAGAAAGCCTTGCAAGCCTTTCAAAAAAGAACGGGATAAATTTTCTACCAAGAAGGAGGATGAGATAACCGATTACTCCAATTTTTAACAAGGCTGTTGAAGCGGTTATTGTCAGATTGCCTTTGCCGTTTGCAAAAATGGGAATTAAAATAAACATAGGAATTGTTAAAAGATCCTGCGCGATAAGCCAGCCTATCATCAACTCGCCGTGCAAAGTTCTCGTCTCCTTTGCGTCATTTAAGAGTTTAAGAACGATGGACGTGGAGGAAAGAGAAATACCAAATGAAAGAATTAAAGAGTCAGTAATCCCCAAATTTAAAAACCTTGAGAAAACAAAAAAGCTTATCAGAGCGGTTAGAAAGACCTGAACGCTTGCGCCAATGGTCGCGTTTTTTGCAGTTTTTGAAAGCCTGTCAAGTGAGAATTCAAGGCCTGCCGAAAAAAGTAGAAGTGCCACACCTATATTTGCAAGGACGGGTATGGTCTGATTTGATCTGATTCTTTCCTGAAAAATTGCCGAAACGACAACGCCTATAACCAGATAACCCGCCACAACCGGAAGCTTTAGCTTTCGGCTTATAATTCCACCCACTAAAGCAGCGACGAGTATGATTGTCAGCTCGGTAATCAAAGGCAGGTACATTTGGGAACATTATAAGATCTTTTTGAAGGTAGGAGCAACAGTTAAATGTCATTGTCTCTCTAGGGACGATAAACATTATCTTCCAATTTCAAACTGTTTGGGCAACTTGGATTCAAAAGATACAGGGGCACCACCGTTTGGGTGTTTAAATTCTATTCTACCGGCATGCAACATGAGTCTCTTAAAGCGCTTAATGTTTTCATTATAAATACGCGCCGGCGCGTAAAGCGGATCCGAAACTACGGGAAAACCTGCTGCGGCGAGGTGGACTCTTATCTGGTGCGTCCTTCCTGTGTGAGGATTTACTTTCAAAAGCGTATAAATGTGATCGTCCAAGCTTTTTTCTTTAACCTTTTCAAACTCCGTATATGCTTCTTTTCCTTCTTTGTGCACGGAAAATCTCATCCGGTTCCTTGGATTTCTCCCAATAGGGGCGTCAACATTAAATTTATCCTCCCCTACTCTTCCATTCACCAAAGCAAAATAAAACTTTTTCACTTTTCTTTTCTTAAATTGATTTCGCAAAGATTTTAATGACCTCTCATTTTTCGCGATTATTAAAACACCCGAAGTTTCTTTATCAAGCCTATGCACAATGCCCATCCTTTCAAGACCTTCTTCAATTCCAAAAATCCCACGGTTTTCCTCCAAAAGCCCTTCTAAGGTGTTATTTTTATCTTTTTGGGTTTCTGACCTGTCTACAACCAGACCTGAAGGTTTATCAAAAACGAGGATATCATTATCCTCATACAGAACCGGAAATTTGATCATTCTGAACCTCTTCTAAAATCCTTCTCACCGTAGCTGCAACATCCCCAGGGTTAATCTCCGATTTAACCAGATAGCCCGAGGCGCCAAGGTTGTACCCTTCTTTAATAATTGAATCTCTTCCAAGATTTGTTAAAAGAACAACGGGTTTACCTTTTAAAATCACATCTTTTTTAATTCGTGAAAGTATTTCAAGACCGTCTCTTTTTGGAAGCATAATATCAAGAAGCATTAAATCCCATTTCCCCTCCATTGCTTTCACTAAACCGTCTTCCCCATCAGAAGACTCAATCACATCATAATCCGTTTTTAATACTTCCGAGTAAACTTCTCTAATATTTGCTTCGTCTTCAACAATAAGAATTACTTTTTTTCCCATAACTTCTCTCCCTGCAAAACCCGCAGCCCAGGATGATTAAACTTATCAAAACTCCTTTATTTTAAGAATTGCCCGACCTCGGTAACTATCCTATCCGGGGTTATCTGGGACTTTATCAAATATCCATCCGCAGAAGTCTTAAAGGCCTCATTTATGATTGACTCATGTCCAAGGTTTGTAAGAAGTATAACAGGTTTAAACTTGAGCCTGACATTTTCTTTAACTGCACGCAGTATATGAAGCCCGTCCTCACCGGGAAGCATAATATCAAGAAGCATTAAATCCCACTCATCATCAAATGCTCTTTTTAAGCCGTCAACCCCATCATTAGCCTCCAGTACACGATAACCCGCTTCCCTTAAAACTTCGGCGTAAACCATCCGTATTTCATCTTCATCCTCTATTAAAATTACTGTTTTCCCTTGATCCTCCAAGTAAATTCACCTCCTTAAACACTTATACAGCCCTGACTGTGAAGTAAAATGTAGAGCCTTTGCCGGGCCCTTCGCTGTAAACCCCTACCTTGCCGCCCATAGCCTCCACAATTGATTTTACAATATATAAACCTAAACCAGTACCCCCCGATTCCGCAGCCGTCACAAAAGAGTTATCAAGCCTGCCAAACTTGTGAAAAAGTTTTGGAAGGTCATCCTTTGATATCCCTTTTCCCGAATCGGCAATGGAAACCTTAACTTCCTTCCCGGAAGCTTCCGCAATGATATGAACAAAACCTGTGTCACAATATTTAAAAGCATTACCTAAAAGATTAATAATGACTTCTCTTAATTTGTCTTCATCCGCCCTGACTTTTGGAAGATTGTTATCAATAAGAAGCTTAAAATCAAGACCCTTTTGCTCCGCCTTAATTCTAAAATCGGAAGCAATTTCAGCTAAAACAGAAGAGAGATCAACCTGCGTCGGATGAAGTTCAAGCTTGCCCTGCTCCATCCTTGATATATCAAGCATGTCATGAATAAGCTTTATCATTCTTTCGGTTCCGGCGTAAGCTTTTTCCACATACTCGCCTTGTTTTGGAGTAAGATCCCCTCCTTTTTTATTTTCAAGCATCCAAAGATAGTTTTTTATAATGGTCATGGGCGTTCTTAACTCGTGTGAAGCAATTGAAATAAACTCTTCTCTTGCCTTTTCGGCCTTAATCTCATCAGTAACATCCGAAATAATCACAACATAAACATTTAAATTCTTTTCAACAATGACTTTAGAAGCAGTTAAGTTAACATACCTCTCTCTTCCGTCAGGTCTTTTCAATACAAGATTGGTTAGTTTAGTTCCCGATTTAAACTCAAGCAGACTCTTTATTGAATCACCTGTAATCTTTTGATTTTTAGCGTCAAAAAGATTGACAATTTTACCAAAGAATTTTCCTGAAGCATCCTGCTCGGTAAAAGTTGTTAAACTTTGTGCGGCTCTGTTAAACAAAAGAATTTTTGTTTCGGCGTCACAAACAATTACAGCCTCCGTTATGTTATATAAAAGGGCTTCAGCCTTCCTCTTTTCCTGTATAAGTTCAAGATTTTTCTTATAAATCTGCTCGTTTATTCTTGATAAGAGTTGATCCCTTTCATGAAGCTTTATGTTTGCTTCGTGAAGCTCTTCCTCCCTTTGCCTTAAAAGCAAAGAAGGATTTGTAAAAATCTCAAGCGGGACTACATCAATATTTAATGCATTTGTCCCAAGCGTGACTAGGGTGAGCATAGTAAGATACATAAAATCAACGAAGTTCCCATTATAAAAAGTACCGTAAGTTGTCTGATGGGCAAAAAACATGTCGGCAAGGAAAGAAACAACTAGACCAAACGAAAGCATTAAAACCGAAAATCTAATCTCCCCTTTTAGATGGGAGAGAGCTAGGGCGTCAACTATGAGAATTAGAATTAAGAGCACTACATCCCAAAGGGGATATGAGATGTCAAAAAAAAGTTTGATTACATTTGTGCTTAATTCAAATGTTGACCCTCTGGCAAAGACAAATAGCAGATAGTAAGAAATGGTTACAACAAGTATCGGGATAACGAGAATTATTACCCGTGTTACTTTGTTCTTAAAAGAAATGCGAAGGCCTATTCCTCTTGCTAAATACATGATGCCAAATGACCAGAAAAACATGGTTAAAATGAAGGAAGCGTCCGCAAAAGAAGGATAAGGAACTTCTACATTTAAGATGAGGTTATAAAAGGACCAGGTGGACTCCCCTACTCCCCACGCAATAAGGCCTAAAGAGAAATAAACGACGGCTCTTATTAAGTTTTTGTTTGATTTATCGGTTCTGTTAATTAGCCTTATTAAGCTGTAAATACCACCGAAAAATGGAACCAAACCATAAAAGAAGGCAAACCAGTAGTTTAAGGGGTCGTCTGTCGTACCTAAAATCTGGATATATGACCACCAAAAGGCAAGGAAGATGAAAGAGGCAATTACAAGTTTTGAGGCAAAATTAAACTTAACATCTTTCATTGGATTTATTCTAAGTTACTTTGTGGGTAAATTCTAGTAAAAACTACCTTAAAATGTCAGGAAGAATCTCCTTCTGGTCCCCTACAACTGCCGAAACTGCCTCTCTGCAAACTTCCACCGATACTCTTCCGAATAACGAGGCGTACTGCTTTACAAGACCTTCAAGGACAGCTTTCCCATCACCTGTAATCGTTGCTGTTTTGCCATCAGATGAAATATTAAGTCCGGGAACCTTATTCGCCTCCTCTATTGCTACAGGTCCTATGATCAACTCCTGCTGGGATATTATAGATTTTACAAGATTTTCAAACTGCCCATTCATACACAAACGACTAAATTAACTAGAGCCACTCCTAACACTATCGGAATACTTGACATCTAAAGCATTCGTGCCATAAGTTAATAAGAACATAGCAGAAGCGAATAATAAGTCTACAAATCCCCCATTGTAAAAAGTTTCAACAGTAGATTGATACGATAAACCCATATCAGCGAAGTAATTAACAACGAAACCCAAAAGTATTAAGGTTATTGGAAACTTGAACCTTCCACCAAGAAAACCAAATGAAAGACCGTAAACCAGTAGTACTAGGGTTAATAGTATTACATCCCAAATAGGATAGAGCAAATCAAAAAACAATTTTAAATATTCAGAAGAAAGATCAATCGTAGAGTCCCTCGCAACAACGTAAAGCAAGTAATATGATGCGGATATTACTAAAAAAGGAACAACTAAGAGAAGAAGCTTACCTCTAACATTCCTCAAAGAGAACTTAATCCCAGTTGCTTTTGAAAGGTTTATAACACCCATAGACCATAGTGGCCAGCTCAAAATAAAACTAGCGTCAGCTAGCGATGGGTAAGGAATTTCTACGTTTAATCCCAAAATGTAATAAGACCATATCGTCTCTCCAATTCCCCAAGTTATCAAACCTAATGAAAGATAGAGAACTGCGCTGCCCATTGCACTCTTAAAAGAGCCCCATTTTCTTGATAGAAATAACCCATTAATACCCCCAAATAGAGGAACAAGACCGTAGGCAAATACAAACCAGTAATTGACGGGAGAATCGGTTGTTCTCAAAAACTGAATATACAACCACCAAATAACCAAAAGAATATAAGAAGCAAGAAGAAGCTTAGTTGCTTTACTCTCAATCACTTTTTTTGAAACCTGAGGCTAAAATTATACTTTCGTATCCAATCTCCTTATGCTCAGGTACTTTCTGTACCATTATATTCACAGTCGACATGTCAAAGTCAAGGTTAACAAACAAGTTATTAAAATCACCCTCTCTAAGGTTCGCACAGGGAAAAAATCTTTTACCTACCTTATAATACCTACAATCCCTCAAGGCGGCGGTAACAAAAAAACCTCCTGGTTTTAATAAGGACAATATATTAACCATGTAGTCATGCCAAACCTCTCTGGAATTGGTTGCGCTATCGGCACAATAACATGAGAGCATAAAACTATAGTGACTCAAACCATTCCCTAATAACGGAGCTTTATTACTTGCATCGCATAATATGTATTTTGTGATCTTTTGCCTAGTCAGCTCCTCTCTTCTTTCTATATCAGAATCAGTTGGTTCTAGGTTACCTTCATACTTCAAGATAAGTTCTGTGAAAGGCTTCCAGTTATGCATCCCGACCTCTTTCTGCTGCCATTTCTTTATCTCCGAGAGATTGGTTTTCAGATAATCCGCAACATGTATTTCCGCCACGTAAGGGCTCAGAGGAAGAATATGATGAAGAGTCGGTCCCGCACCAAATTCCAATGCTATAGGGTTCTCCCTAATCTTCTTAAATTCATCCACAAGGAATCTTAAAGTATATCTTTCATCTTGCTCAACATAACCATAATAGTCCCTCAGGTAATCAGAGGGTGTCCACTTATCAAACCCTGACAGAGTCAACTTATTCGTCCTCAAAATGGGTGATATTTTACTTCTTAAAGGTTTAGACATACACAACCCCCGGTACAGCAAACCCGTTAAAGGGAGCGGCATAAGCTGTCGTATAAGCCGCACAGTTCATAATAAACACTTTATCTCCAATCTCAACACATCCAAGATCAGTGCTCTCCGAAACTACGTCAACGCTGTCACAAGACGGCCCTGCGATAGTCACAGCGTTCACATCCTTGTTTCCAAGTACCTTAAATTCATATTTATATCCTTGGACCGTTTCCATCAGAGCGTTAAAAACTCCGGCATCAATATAAACCCATCTCTCTGAACCTCTTTTAGCAATGCCTACAACTGTGCTTACCATAATACCAGAGTCACCTATCAAACCTCTCCCAGGTTCGATTGACACTCTCAGAATCTTGGATCTGTCAAAATATTTATCCAAAGATCGAGTGATAACCTTCCCAATCTCCCTCATTGACGGAACATTTAAAGTTTGCCTAATTGGCAAACCGCCACCTAGACTTAGGAAACCTAACTGTGTGCGTTTTCCAAAATTCTGAAACCAAAACTCAGAGCTTAATTTTATAGCGCTCTCCCAGCTACTCTTATCGCGACACTGTGATCCCACGTGAAACGTTAACCCATAGACAATAAGTTTCCTTTCGTTACAATAAGAAATTAACTCTTTTGCCTCCCGAACAGTTACTCCGAATTTCTTTGTTAATGGCCAGTCACTACCTTTATTCTCTACTTCCAATCTCAGCACAAGCTTGGCACCTGGGAAATATCTTAATACCTTATCAACTTCATCAAATGAATCGAAAGCAAGGATGTTTATATCTTCATTTCTAAGTACCCTTATGAAAGAGGGAGTTTTAATAGTGTGCATGCATATAATTTTTTTTGAGGATACACCCATTTTCTTAAGCACTTTCAATTCACCCTCAGATGCAATCTCAAAGCCTGATCCTTCTCGATCAAGAATTCTAACTATCTCCGAATCGTGATTAGCTTTCAAGGCGTAGTATACCTCCATCCCGGGCAAAGCCGTGCTAAGAGTTTTAAACTTCTTACTTATGCTTCTAATATCAATTGCTAAAAAAGGGGTTTCCTCCGTTTTAGACAAACTTCTCAGTGTTTTGGTTATGCGCATGGATCTCCTAAATTTATAGGAATGATATCACAGAAATAATTAGACAAAAACCTGGAAAAATATATGAGAAGAAATTATCACTCTCTATAACATTAAGACAGAACTCCCTTAATGTTTGGATTCTGTAAACATAATTAACTCCATTGAATCTCTCTTCCGTGCTGGCCAAGGGAAACCAATAATCAACGGTTTCACAAATTCCGAGAAAAAGTAGAAATGCGTAGCTAACATAAAAAAGATCCACATAACAACCATTAAAGTAAGTATTATTCATACTAGTATTAAAAAACAACAGATCTCCAATAAACAAAAATAAAAACGCTGAAGTTAAAAGAAACTTTGCTTTTTTATTTAAGTGGTCTACCAAATAGTTAGATGCAAATATAAATAAAGTTAGTATCAAAATTAAAATCAGAATGTCCATTGTAACGTAATAATAGTTTAAAGTTAACCTCAAAGTTTCCAGCTCAAGAGGAGATTTTGAAAATTTAATAGCAGTCGTAAGTACAACCGGGGAAACTGACACAAAAACACTTAATATTCTTAAGGTTCCAATTACGCAAAATTTTAACTTCTCGCTCTTAAAAAACTTGTTGGAAAGTAACTTTCCTAAGCCTATAAAAGTTGCGGTATAGCTAAAAGAATAAAATACATCAGCGTATGATGGGAAAGGCACCTCTATACTTAAGAAGATGTTATAGACAGACCACACGACGTTACCTAAACCCAGTAGAAGCAATCCAACACCGAGCAGTACTAATGCAGTTTTTCGTACCTTATTATAGGTATAAACCTTTGAAGTCCTACTTATATGGTAGACAACCAAAAAAACAGCTAAGACCAAAAACAGGGCCCAAAAAAAACCGAACAGGCTGTTATTCAACCCTCCCCTACTCCCTGAAAGATAGAGGGAGAGCCACCAGACCAAAATGGCTAAGTACAAACCGGTAATAAAATTTATACTGTTTTTAATTGTCATGGTCGGGCTAGGATTATAATTATCTTATACATAATAATCATAGTTAATGCAACTCTCTTCGTACTCTCTAAAACAGCTTAAACACCCTACTAAACTCCAGAGTTCAAACGTCCTTACTTCTGCCACCCGCCGCCCGCCTGTTGGCGGATGGCGGAGTCACACAGGGACGGAATAATCGAGTAATTGAGACTCAAATCACATTCAAATACTTGCAATAACCTCACAACCATTGGCCTATAAATAAATACTATTAGAAGTAAAAACTCTTTACATTATAATAATCGGTATGATAATAATTAATACAACTAGAACAAAGGTTGCAACCACTCTAGTAAACCGTGCAAAAAGGAGAGATAAAATGTGCGGACCTGATTTTTCCACCTATCCTTTCGCTGAAGATCCTCCCGATCAAACACCGGAGGAAATCGCGAAACTGTTTGAGGAGTCCTCCGCCGAAGAACCCACAGAAGACGGTATCGATTGGACCAGCGAGGAAGAGAACGAAGGCTGTAGTCCATATCCCGACTTCCGATGGGTTTATTATGACTAGTGGAAGGCCCCGCAAAAAAATCACGCCCTAAGGCACAGGAGGTGAGACAACAAAATGTATATCGATCCGGAGGACGAAGAGGATCATTCTGATGATGATCGGGATGACTGGAAGGACCGCTTCAACGAGGGATTAAGGTTTGCATCCCTGGCTGATGTAGAAGAGGTCGGGGGAGGCGGAACGGACGATGAATGGGAAACCTATTACATCGCCGATCAGTACGCGAGGCAGGGCTAAAGCCCGCAACTTGCCAGGTTGGAACCCTTCTCTAAAGATTGATGGGAGAAGGGTTCCAGCAAATATTATGATGCCGTCTGCAGCTGAAGTCAAAGAAATATTACTCTTTGACACAATTAATGAGGACCAAAATATTGCTCACTTAATGGAGCATTGCCTTGCCGCCCACATTCATATTAATAATCCTAAAGCTCACTCAAGCGGTGGCTTCCATGCGGGTACGAATCCGAAAGGAATGTACTTGATCTTTGAAAAAGAGGATTTTGTCAAATTTGACACGTTTCCAGACCTTGCACCCTTTATAGACCATCAGAAAAAAAGGTTGTATTTGGAGAGCATAGAAAGCATCCTCGTAGGCTCAAAAATAGTTGAGATATACGTAAGGCAGAACTGCTTAACATATAAAGAGGTTCTTGACAGATTTGACAAGTTCCTCAAATTGGATACTGCTGCAATAATAAAATCTTTTAAAAAAATTTACGCTACTAAAATAAAAATAAGCTCTATCAGTCAAACTTTGAATTTTAAGCCTATAACAACGTCGCAAAAGCAAGTTCATAGTATAAAAGTTCCGAAGTTTCAGCCTCTGCTTGACATATTTGAAATCTCTATTATGCTTCCCATGACTTTGGAATCACTTGCCTACTGCGAAGCAATAAAGCTTTTGGCTTCAATGAACTTTTCCCCGATCCTTGCCCAGAAAACACTATTACACACAAATAGCGGAGGTGCCTCCATGTCTGTGAACAGCCTCTTTATTACGTACTCGTATAAAACTCTTAAAGGAGACGGGGAAAATACTAAAAATGTCTTCTGGGATCTTATAAAAAACGCACGGCATCTGGATATTTACGTCAGCATTTGGAAAGAGCGAGAGTCCGAAAAAGCAAGAAAGACTTGGGAAGAGAATATCTTAAGGAGGGAACATATTTTCTCACTATTAAGATTTGGCCACATTCTTACAGAAAAAGAAATAAAAGAAGTGGACAGCCAAAAAATCGTTAAACTTCACCATGAGGTAATTTCAAACCCCAACAGGTTTGTTATTGAGCTGACTGACTTCTAAAATCATTAAAATAATGCCTAAAGCCACAAAAAAATCGGCAATATTAAAAACCGAAAAGGAAAAGAAAGGTATAAAATCAACCACTTTCCCCCCATAAAAAACCCGGTCAATCAAATTACTCACTCCCCCACCGATAACAAACCAGTAAGAAAAAGACTCACTCACATTCCTAAAAAAATAAGCAAACACAAGAATAAGGCATAAAACAAGAAAAAGGTTAAAAAAAGAGCTCCAGTAAGACCCTGTCCCAAGCATAAAACCCATGTTAAAGCTCACAATATCAGGAAAAAGCCTTAAAATTAAAAATTTAGAAAGCCTGTCAATAAAAATAACAAAAAAGCAAAAATAAAAGGGATGAAACTTCACAAGAACTTACTCCTGCCGTGACTTCTCCGCACATTCCAAACACATAGTAGCCTGCGGAAAAGCTTTTAACCTTGCGGGATCAATCGGTTTGTGGCAAACTTCGCAAATTCCGTACGTCCCTATGTTAATCTTTGCCAAGGCCTTTCTGATCTGAAGCCTCATTTCGGATATTGACTTTGACAAAATGCTTGTCATCTCATGGGATGTATCCTCAAAGGCCTCATCAGCCTCCTCATTGTTTAAAACGTCCCTCTCGGGAAGGTTATACGCATCTTCCTTTTTTAAAAGCGTTTCTTCTTTGGCAAGTTCTTTATCTTTTCTTAACAAAAGATCCCTTATATTTTTAAGAAAATCCTTGGAAATAGGAGAAGCTAATTTCATTTTCCTGCCCTTTAATCTGTGGACTAATACTACTAATCCAAGTGTAAACAATGCAGACAAAAATATCAAACTTTTCTTTTCAATAAAAAAGAGCCCGAGGATGAAGCTAACCAGCATCAGGCCAATCCCAAAAATCCCGCCGTAAACAAAGCCGTTTTTCCTTAAGTTTAAAAGAAGCACATGTATCAAAACCAAAAGCCCAAAAGCAATCAAAAACTCATACATATTTTTAACAAGTACAAAATACAAAATAACAAAAGGAATAGCCGCCGATGCGGAAAGAGCAAAAACATCTGTAACACGCGGCATTGACCACTTTTTCCCTCTTACAAGAAGGTATCCTGACAAAACCAACCCCGCCCCTACTCCATTCAAGTCAACACCATAAGTCCAAAACCTTACCGTATGCATAAAAATATCAGCAGGAAAGGAAAATTTTTCCAAAGCGTAAACAAGCCTTCCTGAAAAAATAGCCAAAATTACACAAGATAAAACCAAATCAAAGACCTGCTCTTCTTCAAAACCTTCCTTTTTGGCCTCCCTCCAAATCACGTACATAAAAACAAAAAAGCCGAATATAAGAAAGAGACTTAGAGTATAAATTTGAATGGATCCTATTTGAAAATTTTGAGGTATCATAAATTATAAAGAGAGAAGGCTGTTAACTTCCTCTTCCTTTACCCTTCCGACAACGGCAAGATTAAGACCATCACTCACAAAAACCTCGGAAACAACTTCGGAAATATCAGAAAGATTAACCTTTTCTATTTCCTTAACATAATCCTCATAAGACAGTACTTTTTTGGAAAGAAGTTCCTGTTCAGTCAGAAATGAATTCATATCATGATGGCTCTCAAACTTTAACGCAAGGAGCCCTTTTAAATGCTCTTTACTGCGCCTAAGCTCTTCCTTTTCCACTCCCTCCGACTTTATCTTGTTTACTTCTTTTATAGTTGCATCAATAGCTTGGAGAAATTTCTCATTATTAACACCAGCCGCTATGAAAAAGGCTCCGGTATCCATCAAAGATCTTGATGACGCTTTAATGTAATATGCAAGCCCAAGCTCCGTTCTTATCTTTTGGAACAAGCGCGAGGAAATACCGCCTCCAAGAATCATAGATACAAGCTTAAGAGTTATTCTTTTCTTGTCATCCTTTGGATAGCCTCTGAAGCCAAAACACAAATGGGACTGCTCCGTTTCTCTTGATTCAACTATTAACTTCGGTTCTTTCTGAACTCCGGAAAGAGGCTCGTAACTTCTTAACTTCCCATCGGAAACTTTCAAGAAAGCTTCCTTTAAAAGACCTAAAGCCTGTTCTTCATCAAACTTTCCCGAAAGCCCTATCACCATATTTGATGATTTATAAAAATCGTCTTGGTAAGAGGTAAAATCGTCGCGTGAAAATGAGGAAACTGTCTCTTTAGTACCACATATAAACCTTCCAAGCGGGTGGTTTGGCCACATTACCTTCTCCAAAAGAATCCCGACTTTATATTCCGGCATGTCATTGTTCATATTTATCTCTTCAATAATTACCCCTTTTTCCTTTTCTATTTCTTGCGGCAGATAAAGCGGGTGAAAAAGCATCTGATCTAAAACATAAACAATATCTTTAAGATGTGATGACTCCGCCCTGATGTAATACTCAATATGTTCATTTCCTGTCCCTGCGTTCCAGTCCCCGCCGAAGCCTTCCACAAACTTAGACAGCTCAAACTGCGATTTAAAGGCTTCACTTCCCTTAAAAGCCATGTGCTCAAGGAAATGCGCTATGCCGTTATTTTTCTCGTTTTCATATCTGGAACCAGCTTTCACATAAATAGAAAGATTTACTGATTTTGAATCTTTTGAGGGTACTAGAAGAATCCTGATATTATTTTTCAAGGTAATTTTTTTATACATATTTTTAGGTTGACATAGGGTTATGCGCGCTCAATATACTCCCCTGTCCTTGTGTCAACCTTAATCTTATCACCTATGTTTATAAAGGCAGGAACTTTAACTTCGGCTCCTGTCTCTATTATGGCGGACTTGTATACATTTGTAACCGTATTTCCTTTAAAACCGGGCTCTGTATAAGTTACTTCAAACGTGGCGCTTGGCGGCAATTCAACGGCAATAGGATGGTCTTCGTAAAAGACTATCTGCGCTGTTTCACCTTCCTTTAAAAATCCGCTTACCTGGGAAAGAATCTTTCCCGAAACAATCTCCTGCTCATAAGTTTTCGGATCCATAAAAACAAAGTTGTCCCCTTCTTTATATAAATACTGGGCGTTTCTTCTATAAACATCCCCTTCCTCAACGGTGAGGTTACTGTGCCAGCTTCTTTCTATAATTGAATTTGTTAGAAGATTTTTTGCTTTAACTTTTATGTAAGCTCCCTGCCTTGCAAGTTTTATCAGCTCATATTTAAGGACAAGATAAGGATCACCGTTTTCCTTAAAGACGGATCCTGTTCTTAACTCTGTGACATTTAGCATAAATGAGATTATACAGATGGAAGGCCGAAAGAAAAGAGGTTGTGCCGCTTAAGGTTTCGGCCTTCCGTGGGGTTACTTCTTTCTCTCCTCCTCCTTGACTCTGGCTTTAACCAAAGCCTTTCTCCCAAGATCATAAAATCCCACCAGTAGAGCAATGGGAATCACAGCCAGTGCAACAAGAAGTAATAGAACGCTTATGGTCATGAAACTCTCCTCTCGGAAGAATTGATATGAGAATTATACTACAACTGCAACCAAAAACAAAGAGACTATAGGTTAAATAATATTTGACTCTCCAACTGCCCTTCTTCGCTAAAGCTACGAAGGGCACACCTCCCCTGCTCTCGTCTTCGTCGGGACTTGCCCTCCGAAGCCTCGGCGAAGGAGGGTGGTGCCGTGGGTGAGAGTCGAACTCACACGGGGTTGCCCCCAATGGTTTTTGAGACCATCGCGTATGCCATTCCGCCACCACGGCAAAGCCGGAGAGATTGCTTCACCCTCGGCGAGCTCGGGTTCACAATGACCCAGTTATTTTACACCAAACTGCCTCTTTCTCATTCTTTTATAAAAGTTGTAGATAAGAATCAGATGAACTGCCGAAAATATTAAAACATACTGAAAATACTCGCTTCCGATGATAACCATGCAGGCAACAATAAAAATCTCAAAAAGAACTAAAAGAAGGTTTATTTTATAAACAAACGGAAGCTCCCTAAATATCAAAAACGGATAATTCCCATGCCTAAAGCTTTTAAGGTTAAACATATATCCCGTAAAGGGAACAAACACAAAAAGAATTACAAACCATGTAAAAATGATAAGAATGAAGAGCTTTCTGTATTTTTCGGGATTTGAAAGAACGTCAGATGCGTCAAGGCCTAAAAAGGAGGAAAAAACCGCGGCTAGAGCGGTGGTTACGCCAACAAAAATAAGCATGTAGCTTTTAGCAGATGTAACCCTTTTTACTTCATGCTCTTCCATAACCAGGTCCTAAAGAAGCCTAGTGCGCAGTGTCGGCTTCATAAAATTTAGTTCTGTTGCCCTTAAAGTATAAATCAAGCTCCCCCGTTGGTCCATTTCTATGCTTGGAAATGAGAAGTTTAATATTTTCCCTGTCTTCTTCATCCGGCCTGTATAAAAACATAACAACGTCCGCATCCTGTTCTATACTACCTGACTCCCTTAAATCCGAAAGCTGCGGTCTTTTGTCCCCCCCTCTCTGCTCAACGGCTCTTGAAAGTTGTGAAGCCGCAATAACAGGAATTTTAAGCTCCCTTGCAAGGTTCTTTAATGCCTGGGAAATCTCGGAAACCTCCTGAACTCTATTTTCAAGATTTCTCCCATGAATCAACTGCAAATAATCAACTATGATCAGCCTCACTTTCTGATCAATCTGGAGCCTTCTTGCTTTGGTCCTCATTTCCATTATATTAATACCGGGAGTATCGTCAATAAATATAGGCGCTTCGGCCAGCTCACCTGCGGCATTGGAGTACTTTTCAAAATCCTCCTCTTCAAGATTTCCCGTTGTTATCCTCCAGTTATCAATATCACCCTGCGCCGAAATCATCCTGTCAACAACCTGTTCTCTGCTCATTTCAAGGGAAAATATCCCAACCGGAATTTTATGCTTCACGGCCGCAAACTGGCAAAAGTTAATAAGAAGACTGGATTTACCTATGGAAGGTCTTGCCGCAATTATTGAAAGGTTACTATCCTGAAGTCCCGAAAGCATATTGTCTAAAGTTTTAAATCCCGTCGGCACGCCTCTTAAAGATCCTTTCTTTTTGTGCATCTCATCAAGACGTTCAAAAGTTACCTCTAAAGTTTCTTTAATAGGGACAAACTCCTCTCTTAATTGATCTTGTGAAACACCGTATAAAAGCTGTTCGGCCTCATCCAAAAGAGAGCTAACCCCTATGTCCTCCTTAAACCCTAACTCCCCAATTCTTGATGAAACTTTAATAAGAAACCTTCTTATTGCATGTTCTTTAATGATGTTTGCGTAGTATTCAACATTTGCGGCCGTCGGGACAAAGTTAACAAGTTCAGTAAGATATGAAACACCCCCGATTTCTTTTAATACCTTCATTCGTTTGAGTTCATCCGGGACGGTAACAAGATCCGAAGGCTCACCTTTTTCAAAAAGATTAAGTATCGCTTTGTAAACGCTTCCGTTTAAGTCTTTGTAAAAATGCTCGGGACGCAAAAACTCCGCGACTTTTACAATCGCGTCCTTATCAATAAGCAGACCTCCAAGGACGGAGCTTTCAGCTTCTAAATTATGTGGTGGGATTCTTATTTCGTGATCCATATTATACGGGCAGTTTACATGGGGTTATTAACTTTGTTCAAGGATCACAACCTGCGTCTCTTCAGGAAGCTCACCTCTTGTGGTCACCTTAAGCTTTTGCTCTCTTCTTACCACGTCACTCCCCCACTCTGAAATAAATTTATCAACCCCGTCAAGTTTTTTTGAAAGATTTAATTTTTCAGTTTGATAATGCATCGGGATCACAAAAGAAGGCTCCACTTCCGAAATCACATCCATGGCCATTTTGTAATCTATTGTGTAAATTCCTCCCACAGGTATAAATAAAACATCAACCGTATTAAGCTCTTCCAAAACCGCTTCGGAGAGCATATGCCCAAGATCCCCGAGATGTAAGAAGAAAAAACCATCCAGCTCCGCATAATAAATAATATTTTTTCCTCTTTCTTTGCCGGAAACTGCGTCATGATAAGTGGAAAGGCCCTCAATGTGAACTCCTTTTATATCATATTCCCCGGGATCATTTACTAAAAAAGGATTCTTCCCGACTTCAGTCCCTTTAACACCCCCCACAAAATTATGGTCATCATGCGAGTGGCTGACACAGACAATATCTGCTTCAAGTTTAGGAAGTTTAAACCCGACTTTTTCTGGGTCAAACGGATCAAAAACAGCCGAAGCATTCTTCCCTTTTATCTTAAAACATGAGTGCCCTGCGTATGTAACTTCCATAGATCTGAAATATATCACACTTGCTACGCGCTTATCCATATCGGATAATTAAGCTGACATGGAAGATATAATCTCAAAAGAAAGCGAGGCTATAGCCAAAAAGAAACCCGGAAAAAAGCTAATTGTCATAGGACTTCTCCTTGGAATTCTCCTGGCCTTTTACGCTGCGACATTCTTATTAAAAACAACGGTTACACAAAATAACAAAACCAAAAAAACTGAAGAAGAAAACAAAAGTGTGCAGGAAGGGGTACTCTCCCCCAAGAAGACCTCCAGATATAAAATAGAATCTTCCTTTGGTAACTCTCCTTTATCATTTCTTTATACCGGCGGGGAAAATTCCCTTTTTACACCTTTAACGGCTTATTACCTCACCCCGGACAATAAACTTTTCAAAAACTCTTTTGGCGTAAACTCGGTAAACTCAAATGGAAAACCGTGGTGTTTTAAAGAAGGTCGTTATTCATTTTCCTCTTCACAGGATAATAAGGTTGTATTTTGTCTTGAGCATAAATCTGACAAAGATATAATCTTAAGAAAAACGGATCTTAAAGGAAACGAATACAAAGAATACGAGTTTACAGAGGATAAAAATCTTTTTACAGACTCAATTTTATCAAGAGTAATTTCTTCACAAGACGGGGACTCGGCTCTTATTTACAGCCCGGCGGGAGCTTTTGTCTTTGAGCCCATTGCAGAAAGTCTATTTAAAACAAACCTTCCTTCTGACCTTGAAATTATAAACGTAGTCCACATTGGAAGCTCTGAAAGCGCTCTTATCACAGCCGACAATAAGATTTACAGACTTAATTTCAGTAACCATCAAGGTGGTGTGTTTAATGTTGATTTTGCTTCCGTTGACAGATCAAAGTTAAATGAAGCTCTTAAAACTGCGAGGCTTTCAAAGGACAGCAGAAAAATAGTATTTACGGTTTCGGTTAAAATTTCTGATCTTCCTTCTGATAACGTGCCGCCAAATTTCCAATCGGTTATTGCGTATAACATAGATTTAAACTCCACTAAATTATCCGACGAGCTTGATTATGAGGAAAGGTTCAGACTAAGCTGCCAAAATCTTCTTGGAAATAAATATTGCTTGTATAAATCCTTTATTGAAGAGGACAAGGTCAGGTATGAAAAACTTTACATAAAAGATTTTGAAAGCTCTCTTAAAGAAATAATAAAAGTCAGAACTGTTTTAAACGAGGGGCATAAAATTGAAACTTATTTACCCTCACAAAATCCGAATTTTCTTTTTGTAAAAGCACCTTATTTTTATGGAACGGATAAGTTTAACAATGAATTTTTCTTTGTAATTTACGTATACAACACTGGTAGCGGAAAGCTCTGGCCTCTTTCTTACTAGACTTATTTAATAGAATTAGCAGAACAAAGGGGATGTCGTGCAGGCAATCTCGCAGCGAGCCCAGATTCCCGCTTTCGCGGGAATGACATTACGCGAGCGAGAGTTAGTGCCGCGAGAACTGATCTTAAAATTCGAGAGCAACCTAACCGGACACGTGCCTGATAGACATTCCCTTTGTTCTGCTTTAAGTCTAGAAGCCAGGTTTATAAAAGTCCTCCCGCCACATCCAAAAATGTAACGGGAGGCAAAGGACTACGCAGGAACAGGGGCGAGGCGGTAAAGTAGATCGTACATTAGAGACACAAGAGCTCCCGCCACGTATCCAACTACAATGGACATCGCCATCGGGTTGACCCAAGCAGGGAGCGAAACCGCATTCATATTCATAGCAAAGAATGCGATCAGATCCATGCTGATCAAAGCCCACGCCCCGATTCCAAGCATGCAGAAAAACGGCCTTGCGCTGAATTCCATTCTTTCCTCCTTCAGATAAGTGTGTAGAATGCAAAGATCAGAAGTGATACCAAACCCCCGACAATACCACCGACCAGCATGGGTTGAACGTTTGGCACCATTTCCGGATTCGCTGCTACTAAATCCCTTAAAAGAAAGGAAAGCGCAACCCCAATCACCCCAGCAAGAACTGCAAATGGAATTTGAGATCTCCGCTGACTCATTTTGTCGTCTCCTTTTATTGCCCTATAGTACAATATGATGTTTTTGGTTGCAACTGCCGTCGCGACCACTTCTTTACTGGATAGCTTCCTGCGTCCTAGTTCTTGTGCTAACATAACCCTATGTTATCAACACAGCCTTACAAGGGCGTCAGGGATTTTTTCCCCGATGACATAAAAGTAAGAAATTATATCTTTGATACCTGGAGAAAGGTTTGTTTATCCTTCGGCTATGAAGAATATGACGGCCCTTTTCTTGAACCCTTTGAACTTTTTTCTGCTAAAACTGGCGATGAAATAGTAAACAACCAGCTTTACTCATTTGAAGACAAAAGCGGAAGAAAAGTTGCAATAAGACCAGAAATGACCCCAACCGTCTCAAGGATGGCTGCCGAAAAAATAAGGATGCAGACTCCCCTGCCCCTGAAATGGTTTTCAATTGCCGACTTTTACAGATATGAAAAACCCCAAAAAGGAAGGGGAAGAGAATTTTACCAGCTTAATGTTGATATTTTCGGTGAAGAAAGCGTAAATGCCGAGCTTGAAATCCTCCTTTTAAATAAAGGCATTATGGAAAAATTCGGTGCTACAGACAAGATGTATGAAGTAAGGTTTAATAACAGATTTCTGATGAATTACCTTTACGAGAGAATTGCTAGCCTAACCGTGCCTGAAATTAAAGCAGTCCAGAAAGCGGTTGATAAAAAGGCTAAAATATCAAACTCCGAATTTGAATCCCTCCTAGAGAAAGACATTGATAAATCAAAAATAAAAAAAGTACATGAAGTTCTTAATTTAACCATTTCAGATATTAAAAAACTAAAAGACCTGCCTGATAAAGCCTCTAATCTCCTTAAGCTGATGGAAATGGCGCAAAAAGTCGGTATTAAAAACATTATTTATGACCCAGCTCTTGTAAGAGGCCTTGACTATTACGACGGAAATGTATTTGAACAGTATGATCTTACAAAAGGGAATAATCGTTCCATGTTTGGCGGAGGCCGCTATGACGGTCTGATCTCACTTTTCATTGATAAAAAAGTTCCAGCCGTGGGCTTTGCACCAGGAGACATAACACTTATGGAGTTTCTTAAATCCTGGAACCTCCTCCCGGAAACCGGTAGTCTCGTTAATCTTTTAGTAACCGTTTTCCCCGGTAATAAAGCCTGCCTTGAAAAATCTCTTGAGGTTTCTGAAAAACTAAGAGAATACATTAATGTTGAGACATATCTTAACCCCGATATGGAACTTACCAAACAGCTAAAATATGCCGACAGGAAAAGCATCCCGTTTGTTTTAATAATCGGTCCCGATGAACTTGCGAAAGAGCTACTACTGATCAAAAATCTAAAAACGGAAGAACAAAGCAAAATGAAAAGTCTTCAAGATGTAGTAAAACTTATTAAATCTTAACCCTCCTGTTAAAACGTATGAAACAACAAAACATTACTAAAACCGTACTGGCAGGAGCTTCCATTAGCCTTCTTTTCATCTTTCTTCAATTTTATATACCAAACTTAAAAAACAAATATTATCTAAGAAATACAAAAACTTACACGCCCCCAAACCAAGAAACGTTCCAGGAGCCAAAACCCGAAGTAAAAGAAAAAGAAGAGGTTAAAGCGGAAACAATAGGCGAGGAAAAAACTTTGGAACTATCCGAAGAAGACCTTCAAGCATTCTTCTCTTTGGATTCTAAAGGTCTTGAAATCTCAACCAGCATAAAAGTTAAAATTATGGACGGCGGTATCACTCTTAATTTAACCTCAAAAGAAACCGGAAATGTGATCGTTTACGCAGAAGTCGCCCCTGACAAAAAATCTTTTGAAGTTAAATATATTGAATTCCCCGAAAGTTCAAAACTTCCAAAAGAAGCAAGCGACTACATTTCAAAACTGGTGTCGCAATCTCTCTCTTCGGCTTTAACGGCAAAAACAAAAAGTACCTTGATAAAAAGCATTGAAATTAAAGATTCTAAAATCCTCATTGTTTATAAGTAACCAAGCTATTAAAATAATCGTAAAGCCTTATGCAATTTAAGACTGCCCAAAATAAAAAGCACAAACTCGCGTTAATGTACCTCCTTATTGCTGCGCTTGTATGGGGTGCGGCAGGTCCTGTGATTAAATTTACTCTTATTTATCTTCCCCCATTCACTTTTTTATTTTTAAGATTTCTCACAGCCTCAATTGTTATACTCCCCTTTCTTATCCTGGAGGAAAGAAAACACCCTGTCAGTAAGAAAGACTGGGTGAACCTTATTGTCCTTTCGCTTCTCGGCGGGGCCATTACACTCGCTTTCGTCTTTTTCGGGTTTAAATACACCACTTCCCTTGATGGTAGCTTAATTTCCGCAGTATCCCCTATTTTGACACTTGCAGCTTCTTCAAAACTCTTAAAAGAAAAAATCACGGAAAATGA
This sequence comes from candidate division WWE3 bacterium RIFCSPHIGHO2_01_FULL_40_23, assembly GCA_001772615.1. Lineage (GTDB taxonomy): Bacteria > Patescibacteriota > WWE3 > UBA101185 > 2-01-FULL-41-18 > 2-01-FULL-41-18. The sequence continues at coordinate 61,062 of MEUZ01000007.1, forward strand.
AAAAAACGGAGCCATTATAGCTCTTTGCGGAACACTTGTTGTAACTATGCAGCCTCTTTTGACCTCCTTTTTCCATCCGACTGGAGATGTCATGCTAAGAATTTTAGGAAATGTTTTTATTCTTCTTTCAATAGTTTCATGGATTGGTTATACACTCTGGTCAAAAAAAGTATTTGAGCATAAGCCTTCAAGAATTTTTAACGCCCTTCTTCATTACTTTCATCTAAGATCAGAAACAAAACAATATTCCCCCTTCTTTTTAACAGGAGTTTTATCCGTTGTCTCGTTAATAGCTCTTGCTCCTTTGTCATTTCTTGAGTTAGGACTCATTCATGGCTTTAAATACCCCTCGTTTGAAAATCTGGCACTATCAACGCCTACCCTTTCAAACCTGTTAGAAACTCCAAACGCAATGATTTACACTGTTCTTGGAGTTTTATACATGGGCCTTTTTTCCACCCTTATCGCCTACGGTTTATACGAATGGGCAATAAAAGAAATTCCCGTAGCGGAAAGCGCGATTTTCGCTTACTTACAACCGACATTTGCTATACCTTTTGCTTATCTGCTTCTTTCTGAAACCGTGGATTTATGGTTCGTCGTAGGAGCCTCCATAATAGGCTATGGGTTCTATGTAAGCGAAAAGAAAGTCCTCCCTGTGCTAAATAACTCCAGAAAAGGCTAGAATAATCCGGTTGTTTCATGCCCACCATATTACCTTAGGGTGGGGCACTTCATTTAGAACTCGCGTGCAACCTATAGTATGGACAGATTGAGAAGTTTTTGATATAATGGTATGTACAAGTGGCAGGAGTGTTGAGATTTAAGATTCGAAACTTAAATTTCTCCTCCTTCAGGTCGTTTGTGAACTCTTGGATAAAATCTTCCGGCGGGAAGATTTCTATCTTAAGGGAATGCACAAACGAGCTAGTCGTTAGGCCTTTCTTTGGTGAAGCTTTCGGCGGTCAGGCAGGCATTGCTTGGCAATTACATCCAAACGTCGAAATCGCTCCCAAAGATATGTACAAAGCTTTCTAGAAGCAATGTATGAAAGAGGTACAGACTTAAGCCATTTGCTCAGGGCCCCCTTTCCCAGTCATAGTTAATAACATACCGGGAAATGGGGGCCTTTTTCATATTTGCGTATTTCTCCACTAAATTGCTATAATCCCAAAGTTATGAAAAACGACATTCATCCGAAATTTTATACGGACACATTAGTTACATGCGCTTGCGGCAATACATTCACAACAGGCTCAACTGTCCCTAAAATCACAGTTGACATCTGCAGTAAATGCCATCCTTTTTTCACGGGAACTCAAAAGCTAATTGACACCGAAGGGCGTGTTGAAAAGTTCGCCAAGAGGCAGGCCATTGGCCAAGCTTCCGCAAAAGTTAAAAAAGAAAAGGAAGAACAAAAGAAAAAAGCATCGCAAACAAGATCGCCCAAATCCCTCAAAGAAATGCTTGAAAACGTAAAAGAGTCCTCAAATTAGACGCCGTCCCTGCGAAAGCAGGGATCCCGATTAGATCTGGGGATGACGCTAACAAAAGGCTCACAATGAATGAAGTCCTAAATAGCCTTAAAAAAGACATTGAAGAAGTTGAAAAAAGGATAAGTGATCTGGATAATCTTCTTTCTTTGGAAAAAGATCCCGAACTAAAAAAACTCGCGCAGGATGAAAAAGAAGAGCTCTTAAAGCAAAAAGACGCTCTAATGGAGTCCTCCAATTCACTCTCAAATCCGAACCCTTCAGAAAGAAATAAATCACCCGAAGAAATAAATCCCCATATTGCTATCCTTGAAGTAAGAGCTGGCACAGGAGGCGATGAAGCAGGTCTTTTTGCTAACGATCTTTATAAAATGTATCTGAAGTTTTCTGAAAAAAAGGGCTGGAAGGCTTCTGAAATAGCCGTAACAGAAGGCGGCATACCCTCCGAAATAAGAAGTGTCACATGCGAAATAAAAGGTAAAAGTGTTTATCCTCTTCTTAAGAACGAATCAGGGGTTCATAGAGTTCAAAGAATTCCCGTTACGGAAACAGGTGGAAGAATTCATACTTCAACGGCAACAGTTGCCATCCTTCCTGAAGTAAATGAAGTGCAGGTTGAAATTAACCCTAAAGATGTGGGGCTTGAATTTTTCCATGCTTCCGGCCATGGAGGTCAAAACGTAAACAAAGTTCAAACTGCAGTAAGGCTTAAACATCTCCCAACGGGAATTGTGGTTGAGTCACAGGAGCAAAGAAACCAGGCTCAAAACCGAGAAAAGGCTATGGTAATTTTAAGGTCGCGATTATATGAGCTTATGAGAGAACAGCAAAAAACAAAAGTTGACGATCTAAGAAGTGAGCAAATAGGAAGTGCCGAAAGAAGCGAGAAGATAAGGACCTACAACTTCCCTCAAGACCGCGTTACAGACCACAGACTTAAGGAGTCCTTCCACAATATTCCCGCGATTTTAAACGGCGAAATAGACGAAATCATCCAAAAAACCTCCAATTGTTGAACTTGTAATTTATTCCTGTGGGGCTTCTTCAAGTGTAACTTCTACGGTAATAATTTCGCCATTTCTATCAAGCGTTACTCTAACCCTATCCCCTACTTTGTTATTTGCCTGAATATCAAGGTCCAAGGGATTCTTTTCACTTATACCCCTTCCATTCATTTTAGTAATAATATCTCCTCTCTCTATACCAGCCCTTTCCGCGGGCGTTGCGACACCAACGCCTCTTACAAAAGCGCCCTCGGGAAATCTGCTGAAGCCGGAGATATCTTTAGTTATCATACTGAAGTTTACTCCAAGATAAGGCCTTATTATCCTACCTGACTCTTTGAATGATTCCAGAATGGGCTTTAAACGGTTAACAGGAATGGCAAAACCTATATTTTCTGCCCCTCTTGTTGTGGCAACATTTACTCCAATCACCTGCCCGTAAAGATTAAGAAGAGGCCCGCCTGAATTTCCGGGATTTAATGCCGCGTCCGTTTGTATTACATCATTATAAGTTTTAGGAGACTCTCCAAAAGGACCTGACGCGGTTACCTGCCTCGCAAGCCCCGAAACCACACCAACCGTTACCGTGTTTGAAAACTGGCCCAAGGCATTCCCTATGGCAATTGCCTTTTGACCGACTTTAAGCTTTTCGGCATCCCCAAGCTCAACAACAGGCAAGTTTTTAGCACTTAACTCAAGAATGGCAAGATCATTAAGCGTATCCCTATGGATCTTTTTTACATCATAAGAAGAACCATCTTTTAACACCACCGAATAATCAGCACTTGTATTAAAAACAACATGGCTGTTTGTCACAACCACACCCAAAGTATCAACTATAAAACCGGTCCCTATCCCCTCCTCTGATGACACAGGTCCTGAAAAGGGATCAAAACCCACGGTTTTTTCAACAATTGACACAACGGCCGGTGAAACATTCTCCACAACTCTGATTACGGCTGACTCTTCTTCAACAACAGACTGTTTAAGAAGTATATTAGTCTTAATTTCCGTAAACTCCCCTTTTAAAATCTTATTTTTTAAATCACTAAGGAAGCTTCTAACCGAAAACCCTTTATTAAAATTTAAAAACACGCCAAAAAGTATAAATATGAAAAGAAGGAAAAAAAGGATTCCTGAAAGTTTTTTATTCATAGGTTTAAATTATGATTTAATTTGCGCTTTTATAATTTCTTTGGCTTTATCAAGCTGAAGATCAAGACCTTTTACAACGTCCTCTTCTTTTCTTTCTACAACAAAATCGGGCTCAAGTCCAACTTTATGAACCCATACTTTCTTTGGGGTAAGCCACTTTGCAATCGTAACGTGCAGGGAAGATCCATCCTCATATTCCTCCGATCCCTGAACAGTTCCCTTACCAAAAGTTTTCTCACCGACAAGCTTGGCACTAAGGCGGTCTCTTAACGCACCCGATACAATTTCGGAAGCCGAAGCGCTCCCACTATTAACTAAAACCACAACGGGTTTTCCTACAAGCTTGCCCTCTCTATTTACTCTGTATTCAACGTTTGTACCATCCGCGGTCTCTTCATACAAAACAAGCCCGCTTTTCACAAACTCCGAAGCAATATAAACCGAGGCCGAAAGATATCCCCCTGGATTTCCCCTGACATCCAAAACAACACCCTTTAGATTTGGCATTTGAGATGTGAGTTCGTCAACGGCCTTATTCCATTCATCTATAGTTTTATCTCCGAACCTTGCAAGCCTGATATAACCGATTCCGTCACCAAGATCTTTCCAGGAAACACTTTTTGAAACAATTTTTCTTCTGACTATTTTATATTCTTTGGGTTCGTTCTCACCTGTTTGTATCAGAAGAGTGCTGACTGTTCCTTCAGTGCCTCTTATTTTTGAAACCGCGTCCGATAAGGTTATGCCAACTGTGCTCGCGCCCTCTATCTCAAGAATTTTATCTCCGGGTGTAATGCCTTCTTCTTCCGCCGGTGAACCCTCCAATGGGGCGATGATTACAAGCTGTTTATCTTTAAATCCAAGTTCAGCTCCAATACCTTCATAAACACCATTTAAAGTGCTTTTTGCAACAACATTCAGCGGAGGTGTAAAAAAGGAAGTGTACTCATCACCTACGGATGAAACCATTCCGGAAACAGCCCCGTAAACAAGTTTTTTGGCATCAAGAGGTCTGTCAATATGCTTTTTATTCAGACTGTCCCAAACCTGCCAGAATATCTCAAAATCAACTTCTTGATCTTTAGGTTCTCTGTTTATAACTGTTATTTTCGGAGGGTTTTTCTTTATTTCAATGTTAAAACCTCTTTTGCCAAAATAAAATCCACCGTAGAAAGTTGAGACCAAAAGAAGAAGCAATATAATAAAATTGGAAGCTCTTTTAAACATAGAAACTAAAACAGCAAGGCAAGGAGGTTAGTGGACTTAACAGCAACCGTTTCAACTGCATTATCAAGCACAACCTCAACTTTATCACCCTCAACACTTTTTACTACTCCCATCCAGCCAAAATATGGCCTATCCAAAACTTGTACAATCATACCATTTTTAATTTCAGTGAAGTAGTCTTTACTCCGGTCCGCCATTTTTGTGTCAAACTTTTCACCACCCGGAATTAAAATTTCTCCTTTTTCACCCCTTATAAATATGTACCTGTTTGAAACCGAAGACAGAAATGCAAAAATAGAATCGGGTGTTGGAATTCTGCCATAGCCGTTAAGGGAAGCAAGGACAAAACCATTTTTTTGAGCATAATCAAAAGAGCGTTTGTCTACGCCGCCCGCAATAATTCCTCTAACACCAAGATTAATTGCCTTTTTCAAGTTCTCCAGTTTAATAAAGTAACCGCTGTAAATAATTTTACCCGCTATATCTTTTGTGAATTTGTTAAAGTAAGGATCTTCCAGAAGCTCTGTTGGATTTGGCAAAACAACAAGCTCTCCTTCAGCTTCAAAAGGCGTGCTTACGGCGCAGTAAACAATCGTAGCCGATCCCAAAATAAGAACCGATTTATTCTCAACAATATCAAAAACCTCACCCCACGCACCGGAAAGAAGCGGGAACACCTCTTTATCCTGCTCAAAAATAAAAGATCCGTCTCCCACTGCCCTTATAAAACCACTATACGGAGCATAAAGCCTGGCAATTTTAAAGTGTCCTTTTTTCTTAAAGCCGATGCAAACGCCCTTTTCAATATAAGAATTAACCTCCCTTATAAGCGTAAATGACGGATCTATTTTTTCAAAAAAATAAGAAACTTTGGCCTCTCCCATTTTTGTAAAAGGCTCCACTTTCTCGCCCTTTAAAACATGAATTGTCCCTATATCGGGAAGTATTCTTTCAACAAAGAAATTATTTGTTCTATGCACTTTTTCAACAATAGAAATTTTATTTATCATCAAAGCCCTTTCAAAGTATAAAGAAGCGTCTCCTCCCAACTTTTTATTAATTCTTTTCTTTCATCGGGAGATAAAGTTTTTGTCCCGCTTTTTTCCCTCGTATCAATAACAATTCCAAAAACACCGCCCGAAAGCTCTTTTTCAAAACTGCCGTACTTTTTGGACTTAAGCGAAAGTGTAATCCTTTCTGAAAAGGATAAGGGGTGCGTAAAAACACGGCCTTTTTTGACACTAAACTGCGTTTTAGCTCCGTTTGAAGAAGAAATCACACATGAGAGGTCATCCATAATGTTTATAACACTCCCAAGAGTCAAAAATTCAGGAAACTCCAACCTTTGAAAGGTGGTATTTTCCAAAAGGCATAAAGGAGAAGACGCTCCAAGAAAATTTGACTGGTCAAGCTTAAAGGAATAAAAGCCCTCGGAACAAAGGGAATCTATGCATAAAAGCATAAACCTGCATAACGCTCTTTCATCATCAAGACCCCTTGTTGTTGAGAAGGTAACTGATTTTTCGTTTGCGAAAGTCTCAAAGTTTTCTATTTTGCATCTTGTTCTTGCTATAAATCTTAAATACGCTTCCTCCTCATAAAAATCTCTGTCGGAATCAGGCTTTAGAAACGGATATAATTCAAGGTTTTTAAAATAATTAATTACAACGTCTTCACTTTCATCAAAATAAAGATCCTTCAACACCTCTTTAAAAGAAACTTCAATATTATAAACACCCATACTCCCACCGACATGGAGGTGCCCGAAATACAAAAAATCAATCGGACTCAAAGATCTAAACGATTCGCTTTTATTGCAGAAAATAATATTTTTTTCATGTATATCAAGATCAGTGAGCGTTGTTACATATATCTTTATCTTATTATCAACCGATACTTTAAACACTTCCTGCAAAACTTCCATCAGATTTTTAAATACTTCTTTTTTTGAAGGCTTGTGGGCGTAAAAAATGTCAGGAACCATCAGGGGAACGCGGACTATTTTATATGAGAAGTTGTCATTTACCAGAAGAGCGCTTGCGGCGCCCCGCGAATAGTCAATAGAAAGGACGGGCATAGTAATTATGATGATACGATATGGAGGGGTGTGTTGTCATTCACATGAAGCTCGGATTATAGGGCGTGTCTTTCGGTGTAAGGAATTAACGCTAGGTATCTTGCTTTCTTAATTTCTCTAGTCAATTGCCTCTGATGCATACTGCAGGTTCCAGTTCTTGATTTCCCTAAAATTTTCCCTCTGTCTGATATAAACCTTCTTAACTTCAGCACATCTTTATAATCAGGCTCGGCCTTAAGTTTACAGTAATAACAAACGAGATTTGCTTGATCTATAATTCTTTGTGATCTTGATCGTGTTCGGGAGGTTCGCATCTTCATAAGTTAATCAGAAAGGAATCTCCTCCGGAGAGAGATCCTCACCTACTGCCTCAAAATCATTACTGGTTTCACTCTTCTTACCTTTTCCAGCTTTCTTTTTAGGAGCAGTTAAATCCTCTACTGACGGCGAGGATTGTTCTTTTTCCACCTCGGGCTCCATTTCAACCTCTCCTCCATCACGTCTTGAGGAGAGAACAATCATATCCTCCGAAACAATCTCGGTTCTATAATGTTTGACGCCTTTATCATCCGTCCAATCTCTTGTCTGAAGCCTGCCCTCTATATAAACTTTAGTTCCTTTCTTTAACAGCTGATTGCAAAGTTCAGCAAGTTTATTCCAGGCTATGACATTGTGAAATTCCGTTTCTTCCCTCCTATCGCCCTCAACTTTCCAGTCTCTGTTTGTTGCAACGCCGAAATTTGTAACGGCGTGACCTTGCGGGGTAAACCTCATTTCAGGATCTCTCGTCAAATTTCCTATTAAAGTAACTTTGTTCAGACTTCTTGACATAAATACCCTTCAAAAGGCCCCTTAAGCCTTTCTAAATAAATACCTTATCACAGATGGGTTCTGATTTAACTTTAAGAACAGTTTTTTTTGAGCTGAAGAATCTATACTAAGATCCAATATTGAATAATAGGCTTCCTGCATTCTTTTTATCTCATAAGCAAGCTTTCTTTTTCCCCAGAAATCTTCCTTTTCAACTGAACCGCTTCCCGCTTTAATTGTTTCTTTCACATCCTCCACATTCTTTTTTACCTGCTCCTCGGATAAATTGGGTTTTAACATTAAAACTAATTCAAACTTCATAAATTTGTAACTTCTGATACTACAACCTGTATTATACAATATTTTGTTCTTTGTTGTAAAGAACCAGTTTATCTTACAACAAGTTGTTATTCTCGTGCAAACCAGGAAGCTAAAGATGCATACCTTTAGCTTTATATAGACCTAAATATGCGTAAGGTTGAAATTCCTAAGCAAATGGCCTGTAATAGTAGGACCTAGAAGGAGGAGAAAGATGAATTGGAAAAGACGGAGGTGGGCCGGAATATGGCTTGCCTTATCAACTATACTCACGTTAATGGTGGGGTTGCTGTTCTTTCTGACGTCGGCTACGGCTCCCAGCTCCTGTCAGATTGGCAGGAGAACAATCTACAAGGACGCGTGGATCACATCAGTCGCGTCCGATGGATCCTGGTTAGAGTATAAAGATTACAATACACAGGAAATCCAGATGGTGAAAGTATGTCCGAATGGGAATCTCCCATCACTTTCCACCATTCAGGATCAGATGAACCGCTTTGATGGTAGGGTAGCCTTGATCTTGACGGAGCGAAACTGGCTGGAATCAGAACCCCAGGTTTTGACGGTGATTCTAAAGTGAACGCCGAAGCGCGGAACCAACACCTCCGCGCTTTTTAGAACTGCGGATTTTGGTTATTTTATTGCGGGATCAATAAAATCTTCTTATTGACATTACAATATAGGTTTTGGTAAAGTAACTGCATGTTATCCTCAAAAGATTTATCTGACATTAAGCATATTGTTCAAGAAACATTCGAAGAAAAGATAATAGAATACCACAATAAAACATTAAAAGATGAGCTTAGGAAACAATTTAAAAAAGAACTAGGACCTATCAAGAGAGACTTAAAGTTTATTAGAGAAGCACTGAATGCAGCCGTTCACCATTTTGACATGGAAATAATAGACATTAAAAAGAGGCTTGACCTTGCAAATATATAATCAGGCCATTTAAATTATTTACACACTAAACCTAAACTCCACCACGTCCCCATCCTTCATTTCATACTCTTTACCCTCAAGCCTTATTTTTCCAAGCTCCTTGGCTTTATGATAACTTCCAATAGAAACCAAGTCCTCGCACGCGATAACATCGACAGCTATAAAACCTCTCTCAAAATCAGTATGAATAACACCTGCCGCCTGGGGAGCTTTAGAACCTTTTTTAATTGTCCATGCTCTCACTTCCTTAGGACCCGCCGTCAAAAATGTCTGGAGAGAAAGAATTTCAAAACCCTTTTTTATGACTTTATCCAGCCCCGATTCCTCCAAACCATATTCCTTCATAAAAAGTTTTTGGTCGTCACTTGAAAGAACTGAAAGCTCGGACTCGATTTTTGCCGACACCGCAACAGAATTCTCATAATCAGAAAATTTATCCGTAGTTAAATCATTTTCAGAAACATTAAAAACATAAATAAAAGGTTTTGCGGTTAAGAGGTTTAGGCTTTTAACCTGCTCTTTTTCCTCCTCTGTTAGCAAAACATCTTTTGCTAAAGCACCTTTGTCCAGCGCTTCCTTAAGTTTTAAAACTCCCAAGATCTTGGCCTCCTCACCTTTCTCAACTTTTCCTTTTATTTCGGTCCTTTGCTTGGATAAAGTTTGAAGGTCGGCAAGAATTAACTCCGTTTTTATAACTTCTATATCGGATTTAGGATCTTTTGAGCCGGACCTGACTACATTTTCGTCCTCAAAAGCTCTTACTACCTCCACTATCGCATCAACCTCTCTTATATGCGACAAGAATTGATTCCCAAGTCCTTCCCCTTTGTGGGCGCCTTCAACAAGCCCTGCAATATCAACAAACTTTACCGCAGCATAAATCGTTTTTTCAGGGACTTCCCTACCCCCTTCTTTTCCGTAATCGTTTTTTACAACTTCCTTTAACTTCTCAAGCCTCTCATCGGGAACTTCAACAACACCAACATTCGGCTCAATTGTGGCGAAAGGATAATTTGCGGCCAGAGCAACCTGCCTTTTTAACAGTGCATTAAATAAAGTTGACTTTCCAACATTCGGAAGCCCCACAATCCCAATTGCTAATGACATGGGAAGATTTTAACATGCGATGAGATAGAACCCTCACTAATTTGATAATTCCCAAGGAAGTGGTACATTTAGGAAGAGAAAGGAGACATGACAATGAGGCACCTATTGTGGCCGCTCAACCTTTTAAGAAATGGCTGGTTTTACTACTTTCGGCCGAAGGATTATGAACGCAATCATCCTTACATCAAAGAAAGATACAAAAGGATTGGAAAGAGGGTTCTGTACTGCGGAGTAGGAGTGATTTTTGGACTTGGTATTGCTGCACTTGCTTTTACAGTGCGAGGCGTTTCCGCCAATGTGCTTCTTGCCTGGGCACTTGGGATCTTTATCTACGCGCTGGACGATAACGATACATCCGAGGCATCTGAATTCGGAGTTAACTTCTCTTTCGGGGTTCTCGTCATATGGATTGTGTATATCGCAGTTACCACAATCGGAAGGACGCTTCTGAATCCGACCTAACAAAAACTCCCCGTTTGGTATCAAGCCGACGGGGAGTGTTCTTTCTTTATTATCTTAGTCAACAAACTCAGCACCTTCCGGCGTAACTGACAGCGTTCCAGCATAGCCTAAACCCCGATTTGAAAGCTCGGCTATTAGGGTGATTATGGCACTAGCCTCAACTGCTGACGGTTTCTCATAACTGCATTCAGCAGTCCAAACTTCAACCCCTCCGGCTAATCCGACACAACTAATATACAACTTGCGCCCAAAGTCTCTCGGTCGGAGTAAGACATCTAAAGCCCACACCATTGGACTTCCAAATCCCCTTACGCATACTGCATAGAAGTGCTTGCCGACCTCACCTTTCTTTGATGGGCCTACTGATTTAAGCACCAAGAGATAATCTTCTTCCTTACCCTCAAGCATGTACCTGATCACTGCATCCATGTTGATGCTAGCTAATGCCTCAATAGGCTTAAGAAAAGCTGTGATCACCCGGCCAAGCTGTTGGGGATGACGTGCTACAAACACTGCCCTTTTCAGCCTTCGGCTTTTTGTTTGAGTGGACATATGGTCTCTCCTTATTTTGATGATTAGTTCAAAGTATCTATAGTACTATAGGATAAAATGTGTGAGGTTGCAAGTGAGAAAAGGGACAGAGCTACTCTTTTGAAAAAAGGCTCTTAATCCAATCTATAAACGACCTTAACCAATCAATGAGAGAAACACCGCGGTCAACGGTATCCCTGCCTTCTTCAAGCTTGTCAAGTATGGGCATAATTATTACTTAAACCTTACGGGAATTTTAAGCTCTTTGTCGTTTTCAGGCATCCCTGAAGGATTATCAGCTCTTAAAACAATGTAACCTTTGGGATCTGAAGGCGTGTCAAACTCAAGAAGCGACTCAAAATCAACATAATCTTCGGTCATCCACTCCCCTTGCGCCTGCGCATAACTTGAAACAATTTCAGTACCCTCTGAATCGGTGAGAGTCACGGGGAAGGAGGCTTCAAAAAACCACATGCCCTTGGCTCTTCCTGTAACAGTTAGAGGGCTCGTTACCAAATCGTTTCCTTTAGGGTCAGAAACTTCTATACCATCCCCTTTCATCATAACTGGCATCATTTTCGTGGCCTTGCCATTAGGTCCGCCGTCTAAACCGGTCTTTCGGGGAAAAAAAACATAAGTAACCAGGAAACCTAAAACTAGACCAACGAGTAAGAGGGCAAGTGTTTTCATATAATCATTAAATTCCTATTAATACCCCATGTCAATATGATGCAGATCCCCGATTAAATCGGGGATGACAATAAAATGTCGTTCTCATAGTTTCAAACCTTTAAGCATGACACCTGAAACTTCAAGCTCAAACTTACTGCCTTTAAGTTTTACCTTCGGTTTTTGGGTTACTGAAGAATCCGCAAAAATAACCCCTCTACCACCCACATCTTCAGCCAGCTTAGAGGCAACGTTCACGGGCCCGCCTGCAATCTCCTCCCCTTCCTTCATAGGAAAGATTAAAACCTCGCCTTTTGCCATCCCAACACTGCAAACGTAGCCGTTAAAAGTAAGCACTTGCTTTATCCTCCTTGCAAAAGCCAAAGAGTCTCTTACATCGGTTGAAGCAAAAATGCCCAAACCTCCGTTAGATTTAACTCTTTCGATTCCAAACTCCTTTGAAACACTTTCCATAATGCTGTTTCCTAGCGCCATATCGGTAAGAAAATCAAGAAGAAGCTTTTTTTCATCGTGATCAACACGCACAAGCGTTATTACTCTGTTTTTGGACAAGTTTTTATACATCCCATCCTCCCTCTTTAGTTCACTAACCTTTGAACTTTTTAAAAACTTATAAAATGAGTCGGTAAAAGGGTAAGGGTAGCTTCCCGCGGTTTCTCTTAAAACAACTCTTTGAGGTTTGGTGGAAATGACTGTATATAAAGCCTCCTTCAGGCCTTTAACATCTTTTTTAACAAGTTTAAAATTATTTTCGGGAAGCTTTTCTTTAACGCTTTCAGAAATTACAATTTCTCCCTTGCCCGAAAAACTTTCCGCCGCTTCCTCCACAAAATCGGCTTCATCACCACATAACCCTCCCCCTATTTCATAAAACTCTCCGAAGTGAACTGCCATTCCTACTTGAACTTTAAGGCTTGCTATCTCAGTTTGAGCTTCAACCATAGACTCAACAACTTTACTGACAGGAATCGCCTCGGGATAAAACATTTCGGTATTGTCAGCCGCCCACACTCCTATTGCCTTTCCGGAAGTAGAAGAACCGTACTTAAAAATTACTTCCTTTGGCTCACTCACTAGCTTTAACACTTCCAAAAGGGATTTTTGCGATGAAAGTTTACTTAAACCCGAGGAGTCAGAAGAAACAACCGTTCCCTTAATTATGTAAGGTGCAAGAAGGTCATTATGTTTCTTAACATCCCTTTTAGAAGAAGCCCAGTTTAAAATGAGGGGAAGAGGAATGACTCCTGCAATATCCTGCTTTAAATCGGCAAGTGATGGTTGGATAAGCCTTTTTGCCATGTTTACCTTTGATACAAGCCGGTAAGTATACTCTGGGCTAAAATGTGGCCTTCCATGGCTTTTTCAAGATCTTTCTTTCTTGAGTTTTGCGGTATATTTAACACTGTGTCCAAAGCGTGGAGCTTTAACTGGTATCTGTGAGTACCCGAAGGCGGACACGGGCCCCCATACCCATTCTTTCCAAAATCATTTAAGCCTTGAATGGCACCTCTTGGCACACTGTTCTCCAAAACCTCGGTTGCCCCGCCTCCAATATTCCACAATAGCCAGTGTGTCCAATCGCCTGCCGGAGCATCGGGATCATCAACAATTAACGCAAAACTTTGAGCCCTTCCTGGCGCTTCATTTATTAACAAAGGCGGATTAACATTATCTCCGTCACAAGTATACTTTGAAGGAATGTATTCATTATTTTTAAAAGAAGAACTTTCAAGCTTCATAGCGTTTTCCACTACATCTTTCTCACCAATGGGTTTTTCAACGGGCCCCTCTTTGAGAGTCTTTCCCCGTACTATCACAAAAATTATAGCACCAGTAAAAACTAAAATAACAATAATAAAGGATAACAAGAGTTGCCTACTTTTATTCTCCATAACTGTCTTGGTAAAATTATAGCTTTTGATTAACAAATTAAAAAGGCCGTCGGATTTTATTCAGACGGCTCTGGACGGTTGAACATGATGCTCCCCAGGTTCACCACGTGGAAACCGTATGGAAGAACTCCCTCAACTTGATTTACATCAGTAAACTTCATTGCCTCCTCCAGATTTCCTTCGGGTTTACCTGTATGTCTTGTCAGGTCGCCACCCACAGTCAAGTATCTTGGTTCCTTTTTCTTGTCGTCCAATTTTGATTCAGGGTTATCCCCGCCGTAACCGTTATTTTTGTCTCTTTCAACCTCGGAGAGAACGAAATAGTCGGAGTCAACCCATTTTGCTCTTAAAACAGTCATCTCATGCCTCCTTCCTTTATTAACCATCTTATACACCAAGCATAAAAATAAGACAATCAGCCTTTTTGCTTTGAAACAAAGGGGTTGTCTTTAATATAAAACCTCCAGGGTTTATGCTCATATTCCTCGGCGTAGCTTATTCCCATTCTTTTTGAGGTCCCAGTTACAAAGTTATCCTTATCCCCTTCTCCCACATAAAAGGAACCACTGTTTATTAAATCATGATTGTTGTGGGATTTGTTAATACCTAAAGCTCTTGTAAGTTTCCCAGGGCCGGAAGCTATGATTTTCAGAAGCTTAGATTCCCACTTTCCCGCCAAGAGGGCGGGCAAGCGCGGAAATGACATATCGTTTAATCCTCTATTTTTGGACATCACGGAAATTCCCTGTATAGGCTCTATAGCGCGGATTAAAACCGCGGAGGGGAAACCTTCTTTCTCCGTCACAATGTTTAGCATAAAATACATCCCATAAGTGAGATAAACATAAGTAAAGCCGGCAGGACCCCACATCGGAAAACAGATTTCTTTCTTTCTCCATCTTGCGTGGCAAGCCTTATCTTCAGTCCCGATATACGCCTCGGTTTCAACAATTTTTCCAACCAATCCGTCTTTATATAGAAACTTACCTAAAAGCTCCCTCGCAACGGTTAGAGTATCTCTTGAGTAAAATTCTCTTTTTAGGCGCTTCATAGCAAAATTTTACACCATGTCATCCCTGCACCTGTCCGCTCCGCCGGCCGGCGGATGGCAGGAAAGCATGGATCCCATTGGAACTACCGAAGAGATTCCGGATCAAGTCCGCAATGACATAGTGACGTCAGAACGTGGGGAAAAACGTTTGTGTGCTAAAATCACACCAAAACCAAGTAAGATAGGAGAGATTACAATGTCAAACCCCCCATTTACCGAAGGGCAACTTACTTCGTATCTGCAGGTTGCGGTGGTTAGGAAGCAGCTGCTCCGTGTGCTTTCACAACAAGAAACCGATAGGGTGATGAGTGAATTGGAAAAAGAGACAGTTACCGTCCCGCTTCACCTGGCCAAAGATCTCAAAGATCTTTTTGAATTTCTTGAACTGGCGTGGACGGATGAGCTTGAAGAATCGATGGAGAGTCTGAAGACCCTCATTGAGATTCTTGAAGCTTCAAATTTTAGAAAGCGAAAAAGACTTCCTGCCGGAAAAGTAAGAAAGATCTTAAGAGCGTTTCGAAGCTTTTTGATATCACTGGAAGCCGACCAGGACCTGATTACAGCGGCAGAGGTGCTGGTTAATGAAATTGACTATGTCTCCCAGTTGGTTAAGCTGAACCGCATCTTAAAAAACATTATCATAAACCTTAGGGCCGCCATCAAGGAGATGAAAAACGAGTTTGAGATGCAAAAGTTAGAGAGAGAACCTGAAGAGGTTTCTAAGGACGAGATGAAGAGAAAAATCGAAATGGTTCTTGAAAGAATTGTTCTTGAGCTTAAGGCTTCAGACAAGCTTCCTGAAGACCTAAATGACTGGAGGCAAATTGAAGGACTTCCCACTGCTCTTAGGCTTTTCATCCTTCAGGAAATCCTGTCCTGAAACTTGGGGATACAGGCGTAAAAACCCTCTTTACGCCTATTTTATTTGCGTCCCACTAGGAGTGTCTTCCACCACAAAACCCTTCCGTTCAATTTCAGCTCTTATTTTATCCGCCTCATCAAATTCTTTATTTTCTCTTAGCTCATCTCTTTTTTTGGCAAGATCTAAAATTTCCAGTGGTACCTCTCGCCTTAAGTTCACTTCAGAAAAGTCATCAAATCCAAGCCCGAATATTTTATCCGCCTGAATGAGACTTACGTAAGGAACATTTGGATGCTTTGCCATTTCCCAAAAAACACCGAGCGCTTTAGGTATATTAAGATCGTCATTAACGGCTGAAAGGAGTGCTACATTGAAATTATTTACTATTCTTAAATCTTCAGGATAATTTTCCGGAATCGCTTTTTTAGCTGCGGCAAGTTCGTAGAGATGCGAAAGAGAATTCTCCGCACCTCTTAGAGCGTCCCAAGTAAAATTTAACTTTTGCCTGTAATGCGTATTTAAAAACAAATATCTTAATTGCAGAGGATGAAATCCGCGATCTTTAACATCCTTAAGTCTATAAAAATTATTTAACGACTTGCTCATTTTGCCCCCATCAACAAGCAGAAACTCGTGATGAACCCAGTATCTTACAAAAGGTTTGCCCGTTGCTCCTTCTGACTGGGCTATCTCATTTTCATGATGAACGGGGATATGATCCACACCTCCCGTGTGTATATCTATAGTATCCCCAAGATACTTCATGGACATGGCTGAACATTCAATATGCCAGCCGGGGAAACCGTCCCCCCAAGGCGATTCCCAATGCATCGCGTGATCTTTATGAACCCCTACCCTTTTAACCCACAGGGCAAAGTCATAAGGATTTTTCTTTTCGCTGTCTATTATCACATCATCTCTTACACCGACTTTTTTCTCAGATAAATCTTGCCCTGAAAGCCTTCCATAATCTTTAAACTTCCCAACGTCAAAATAAACGGCGGAGGAAGTCTCATACGCAAAGCTCTTTTGAAAGAGTGCCTTAATTAGATCCACTTGTGCATCAATATTTTCTGTGGCTCTACAAATAATATCTGGGGGCAAGATATTCATCTTCCCAACAGAATCGTTAAAGTCCTTTTCGTAAAATCTAGCCACGTCCCAGACGCTTTTACCTTCTCTTTTGGCCCCTTTTTCAAGCTTGTCTTCCCCTTCGTCCGCATCCGAAGCCAGATGTCCCACATCAGTAACATTTTGCACGTGCTTAACTTTGTAGCCGTTATAAATTAATGCCCGTTTAAGTAAATCATCACCCGTGTACTTTCTTAAATGGCCTATGTGGGTATAATCATAAACCGTCGGGCCGCAGGTATATAAAGTAGCATTAGGCGGATCTAAAGGCTTAAACCCCTCTACTTTTCTTGAAAGCGAGTTGTAAATTGAAAAGACCATATCTTGATTATACTTAAAACCCTTGCTTTTTTGAATGTGGTATTATGTGCGGAAATCCAAAACGGAGAAAGGATGCGAGAAATGGAGGAGAAAAAGGTAGACGTTTGGCTCGCCCGGCTCGAAAGAACGGGAAGACTCCTACCGTTCAGGGTTGGCCAATGGGGGATCATGGCTCGAAATGAAGACCTACTCCTGATGCCAACTCCTGAAGGCTATGTGTTAGTTCTAAGGCTCACAGACTTCGCAACAAGGGCTAGGCAGATCATTCGGCTCAACGTTCCCGAAGCGATGATCAGCCTGGCAAGAATTTGTCTTACCGCCCAAGAGCTAACAAACAAGTCATATGCAATGGCGCTACTGGAGAGTTTGCGCTTTTCAGACCGGAATGGAAGTGTTGACCTACTTCACGGTGTTCCAACAAGAATCGTCTCTTTTCAACATCAGGACTTTGACGGGAGAACCGTGGAACGCCTTGGATTCGCGTCTCAAATGAAGGACACCATCATTCTCCCACATCCGGATATGCGCTGGGTGACGGTGCGCAGGTATTCAAAGTCAACCGGGTGTAGGGAGACGGGGATAAAAACTGGTTTGCCTTCAGGAGTCTATAGGGTTACTACCATACTCTTAGCACTCCAAGAAAATGTAAACAGTTACTTTGGCGTCATAACCAAGGCTATGGATCAAAACATTATCGAAGGGGCAAGGCCTGACTTCAGTCGTGTAGCGGTTACAGTAGGAGGAACCTAGGGGCTTGGAAAGCAATATTTCAGGCCCCGCTTTTTTAGAGTACAGCTTACCCGTTAATTTGATCTTTGTTTAACTTCCTCGTCTGAAATATATTTGTACGCCATAAGTAGAACCTTTAAATGATCCTTTGCATCAGAAATAGCCCCCTTTACATTTTCTAGATTTGCTTCATCCACGTCACCTGGTTTTTTAGCTGCTTTAACATAACTCTCCATTGCACCCTCCTGGTTTTCTATATAATCCAGCCAGAACTGAAATTGAAAAGATACAAGAGTTTTTGACGCCTCTACATCAGCAAAATCCCGACTTCCTGACTCAAAATTTCCTGCTCGCTTAAGTAGATGTTCAAGAGTAAGTAACATTCCTTTCTCATCAACTTCGTCCTCCGCAATTTGAGATCTCAAATCCCCAAACAGCTCTTTTTCAATCTCACCGCCTCCCTTCAAACCCTTAATTTTCAACATTTGATCATAAAAATATACAAGATGGGATGTTTCCATAACTCTTTTAAAAGCTTCATCATCAATCCCCTGATTTCTCTCTCCTTTCTCATCAACAACGCCACCCTCCATAAGCTTTTCCTTATCCTCCTCCCTTTTTATAGCTTCTTTAAGGGATCTTTTGCCCTTTATATCCCTTCCAACTTCATTAACAATTTCATAAAACGCGGATTCGTTTTCCTTGGGATCCGATACCAACTCTTTATATTCCCATTCACTTAAACCCAAAGCATTTGGTAAAGGCACTTCATATGAAAATGGAATTTCATCACCCCTGCCAAATTTCATAAATTAAAACTAACCCTCCCTTCAAGCGCACGCTTTAAGGTAATGTCATCAGCATAAACTATATCTCCTCCAACGGGAAGGCCGCGCCCGATCCTTGTTATCTTAACGGCGGAGGATTGCCCATTTAAACCACTTATAAGTTTAGAAATGTACATCGCCGTTGACTCCCCTTCCATATTTGTGTTTGTGGCAAGTATTACTTCTTTAATTTCCCCCGAAGCGGCACTATCAAGAACATCACCTGAAAGGTAATTGTAAGCGCTTCCTTCGGTTCCTTCAGAAGCCGCACTCTCTCTTTTTAGCCTTTTCATCAGGTCATTTATATATAAATCATCCGGTCCGATATTATTAAGTGGGCTTATAACCCCGTGGATCACATGATACAAACCCTTAAACCCAGCCTTTTCAAGAGCTAAAACATCAAGTGGGCTCTCAACAACGGCGATCACTTCCCTATCCCTCCCGCGATCAGTGCAGACTTCACAGGGATCGTCTTCGCCCACATTTCTGCAGATACTGCAGATTTTAGTGCCAAGCTTTAAACTACTCACGGATGAAGAGAGCATTTCAAGCTCCTCTGAAGGGACATGCAAAAGATAAAAAGTAAGCCTCTGCGCGGTTTTTGGCCCTATTCCCGGGAGCCTTTCAAATGCCTCTATTAAATTACGGATGGATTTAGGTATTTTCATACCACAATCTCCCCATCAAACACTTCTATCGCGCTTTTTACCATCTTGGAATCTTTTGGAAGCTCTATATTTTTATCCGTCAGATTCTCCCCGCCTTTAGACTTAAGCACATATTTGACCTTAACATTTACTCCAAACATATTCTTTAAAACCCTTTCAATGACTTCCTTAGCTTTCGGAGTCTCAAGCCTCTCTTTATGAAAAGCATAAAATACTTCCAAGGTTAAGTTATTGTTCTTAAGAGATGCGGGCTTACTTGATCTTAAAAGCGCTTCAACCGAGTGATTAAAAGGCTTAACCTCCTTTAAGATCTCATTCCATCTTTCAAGAAGGGAATCAAAAGAAACAGCTCCTAAATCAGCATTTTTTCCTCTACCCTCTTTTGAAACATCTTCCTCATCTTCCGCTTCTGATTCATCTGCGTTCACTTCACCCTTTTCCCTCTCCGACACCTCAACCAACGCCACTTCAATCGGAAGCGAGGGAATAAAAGAGCCTTTAATATCCCAAGAAGCTTTTAAAAGCCTGTCAATTATTTTCACAAGTTCAGAGGAAGATAATTTTGACGCCTGATCTTCCATATGGGCAAAAATATCATCCGTTACTCCCGAAACGCCCTTTTCAAAACCAGCCTGTATATATAACAAGTCCCTCAAATACCTTAAGTACTCATTGGTCCAGCTTGACAAATCTATCCCCTCCTCAAAAAGCTCGTTTACAAGTTCAAGGCAGGCCTGGGTTTTACCTGACACGATATAATCGGTAAGTTTTACAAAGCTTAAAATCCCGCCGGCACCGACAAGAGAAGAAACGTCAAGCCCCCCTTCAATTACCTGCTGCAAAAGGGTGTCTGCATCCCTGAAACCGCCTAAGGAGGCAGATGCTATCTTCTCAAGATCAGAATCCGAGACTTTAGCACCTTCTTTTTTGCAAAGTTCCTTTAACCTTTCAACTAACTGCTTTATAGATGCTCTTTTAAACTTAAAGACCTGGCACCTTGATTTGATTGTGTCAGGTACTTTGTGAGATTCGGTTGTACAAAGGATAAAAACGGCGTGCCTAGGGGGCTCTTCAAGAGTCTTAAGAAGTGCGTTAAAAGCTTCCATGGTAAGCATATGAACTTCATCAACCACATAAACTTTATATTTTGCCGAAACAGGGGTTAAGTTGATTTTATCCTTAAGCTCTCTGATGTCATCTATTCCTCTGTTGCTTGCGGCATCAATTTCTATAAGATCTAAAAACCTGCCTTCGGTTATTGCTTTACAGGAGTCACACTTGTCACAGGGATCGCCTTCTTTTGAGAGGTGTTTGCAGTTTAAGGCTTTTGTGAAAATTCTTGCGGTGGTGGTTTTTCCCGTGCCTCTGGGACCGATAAAAAGATAGGCATGCCCGGTTTTGTTTGAAGTAATCTGATTGGAAAGGGCGGCTGCGGCGTCATTAGGCTTTGAAATCTCGGAGAATTTTTGGGGGCGGTATTTCCTATAAAACATAATAGCGGCTAGACGAATCAAAGTATACTTTTGCAACGTGCTTTTTACAATACCGGGCCAGGTAGTCCTATGGACCAGGTCAGGTCCGGGTCGCGACCTGGTCCTAACAAAAAAGGAGAAGTTTTTAGACTTCTCCTTAGTGAAGATGGGCAGTTTCTAACGAAGTATGTATCCCCATAACTTCGTGAGAAGGCAGTACTTAAAAGAAATTGTCTGCCTGCCAACCCGATAGCCGACATATGGTATCTGGTAAACACCGTATTCAACGACCAGATCCTGGTTGTATATACCAAGGGGGTAGAACGTAAGCTTAAACGGATCAGATCTATCCCACACCGCCCCTTCGGTTAAGGACATAATCAGCTCACTGTTTGGGGCAAAAAACTTTCCGTACAGCCAGTCAGTCTTTAACCTGGTTATCCCCCTCTGCCGGTCAACATCAACAGAGAAAGCTTGGCCAGCCACGGGCAACCCTTCAAAAACCACGCCGTTTTCAAACACCACCTTATCACCAAACCCGTACACAGTGGGTTCATAGCAAGTGTTGAATACCAGATAAATCAGGGACGACGTGATCAAAAAAAGAACGACTAGAAGAAAAACGAGAATTTTCCTTTTCATGTCTACTCTCCTTTTTAGAGCCTAAAGGTTTAGGAATCCGTCAATTTTGTCATAAATCTTCTTTTCAAACAAATCTTTTAAATTTGAGATCTCTTCATCACTAAATTTCTCCAGAACATAGTCTTCAACTTCATATTTTTTATCAAGAGGTCGCCCTACACCCATCCTTAAACGAAAAAAATCACTTGTCCCAAGCTTTGAAAAAATATCCTCCACTCCGTGATGCCCCGCCGCTTGGCTACCCTTTTTAAGCTTAAACTCCCCTTTTATAAGATCTACATCATCATGAATCACTAAAAGATTGGAAAGGTCAATATTATAAAAATGAACAAGTTTTGAAACGCTCTCCCCCACTCTGTTCATAAAAGTCTGTGGTTTTGCGTAAATCACGCCCTCCTCTCTATAAACATGGGCGTTAAACTTAGTTTCTGAAAGCCAGACAATACCGTCCCCGACTTTTTTAGCGACAAAAGCGTTCAGTATTAAAAACCCCGCGTTATGCCTGGTGTATTCATACTTTTCCCCTGGATTTCCAAGACCGACAACAAGTTTCATAATCTTACCTCTCTTTGGAAACTGGACATATACCCTCCAGGCACGTGTCCTCTATTTATGCATCATCCTCATGGTGTACACCTTGAAGGTGAAGCATTCCATGAGCAACAAGTTCTGCTATTTCCTCCTCATAAGTATTGCCAAATTCTTTGGCTTGTCTTTTTGCCTGATCAACATTAATCACTATGTCACCAAGATAAAATTTCCCTGCCTCAAGCTTTTCATTAATATTAAAAGATAAAACATCAGTCGTGTAATCCTTCCCGCGATGCTTTTTGTTAAGCCTTTTCATCTCAAGATCCCCTACAAATGAAACATTTACGTAGCTTTTTTTCTTCATCAGTCAAGAATAACAATTTATGAAGTTTTTAACAAAATTACCCGGAAATAAGTCTGACTAGAATAGAGGGAAGCTGAAGCCCTCCAAAAATAAGAAGTGCAAGCTTAACAAAATTCATCAGCCTTCTTTTTGTGTTCTCACTTTCAAACCTTCTCGCGTTAGCAAAAATAAAAACGGCAACAGACAAAGGAAGGAATATAAAAAAACCAAGCTTTGAGAAAAACACCGCGAAAGTTTGAAAGACGTTGCTTGCGTCCACCATGTATAAATTAAAACATATTCCCGGACCATTATTCAAGCCAAAACCATCGGTCTAAGAGCCCGGTCAGCTTTTTACAAACTATCCCGGGCATCAAGTACTTATCCGTTAAATCCTCTGAACTGAGCTGATGAACCTCAAAACAGATTCAACTGGAAGAAAAAGCCCCTCTATGTTTCCCATGAATTCATCAGCGGAACCAAGAAGGTATCCTCCTTTGCGAAGTTCACCGTGCATTCCAACGAGAGCGATGACAGCCTCATCCCCTACAGGATGCAGCACCGTAACAAAACCTTCCCCCTCCCTACTAAAGTACATAACGTAAGCCCCCCAAGCATCCCCTTTCTCCATTTCCAAAAATGCGGCTAGGTCTCTTAACTTAAGCCAAAACCTCTGAGCATCTGGATGCTCATACAGTTGGAGGTTAACTCGCCGAGGCATCTCAAATCTCCTTTCAAGGTGAATTCAGGAAATCCGAAAAAGAGGCTAAGATTTTTCTTAGCCCCAAACACGGGCAGACTATTTTATTTTAATAGAACCTCAATCACCTCCAGCGCATACTCAATCTGGATGTAAAGTTCTCCTCCCCACCTCTTAAAGAAGATGCTTTCGGAGCCAAGAGCTAAACTACTGGGGAAGTGAATATAGGCAATCCGCGGTGTAGTACCATAAAGCATCCTCTCTTTATCTTCCGGCCAGGCAACTGGCGCATAACCCGGACAGGTAGTGAAAAGCGCAAAATAAACCTCCCATACACGCCAAACCGGTTCTTGGCAAAACCTGGCTAAATCCCCAATGTTAACCCAAAAACCCTCACCGTCTCGCATCTTACTAATGGTTAACTGCTGGGTCCCGTTTTGCATTTCTCCCTCCGAATTGACTCCAAAACTAAAAAGGTTTTGAGCTGTAATTTAAGACAATTCCATACCTAAAGACCTTGCAGACGTCCTCTGACTACGGATCCTAGAGCGCTCCCATCCACTCTCCCCTTAAGTTTAGGCATTAAATATCCCATCACCTTCCCCATATCTGAAACTTCCGAAGCTGATGTAGCTTTAATAGCCTCATCAACCATCTTTGAAAGTTCCTCCCCGGAAACCTCTTCGGGAAGATACGTTTTTAAAATATCCATCTCGCCCGCTTCCTTGTCAACTAAATCCTTCCGCCTGCCTTTTTCAAACTCAACGATTGACTCCTTTCTTTGCTTAACCTGCTTTGAAATCACACCGATCACTTCATCATCAGTGAGTACTTTCTCTAAAGGTCGTAGTTCAATTTCCCTATTCTTAACGGCTGATAACAAATACCGCAAAGTTGAAACCCTTAACTCATCCCTATTTTTTTGGGCTTCTACCAGATCATTTTGAATTTTAGTTAATAGAGACGAGGACATCGGATCAGGTCCTGTGCATTCTTTCGTTATAAATCCTTCTTGCCTGCTCTTTCATTTTTCTTCTTTTAATTGCGCTTGGTTTTTCATAAAATTCTCTATCTTTGACCTCCTGCAGGATGCCTTCTTTCTGAACTTCCCTCTGAAACCTCCTTAAGGCCTGCTCCAGCGTCTCGTCATGCCTCACTTTTACTTTTGCCATGATTTATTGGTAATAAATATACCGTAAAACACCTCCCAACTTTAAAAACTACTTTTAACTTGGGCCTCCCGGCTCCACTTTGGATCCACCCATTATATGAACGTGCTGATGGTCAAAATGATGATACCCCGCCCCGTTGTTTATCATCTTGTACCCTGTTTTATCAAGACCCAGATGCTTTATTGCCTCATAAACCGCAGCCATCATCTTATCCCAGTAGCATTCTTTGCTGTACTTCCCTTCCATTGTATCAGTTTTTTCACGATGTTTCTTATCAAGAACCAGCACGTGAATAGGCGCTTTGGGAAACTTGTTCTTAATCACAAGAAATTCTTTAGTTTCAGTAACTTTTACCGACGGCTCCGACCCTTCAACTATCTTACAAAAAAGACAACCCTGATTTCTCATAAATCCTACAAAAGGATATCACAAAAAAACAATAAATTAAACTATTCAGAAGGGAAAATATGCACGCTATAAGTCTAGTTAAAACGTTTGCAGTTTTAATATGCCTGGGCGAAAATCCATTTGTGCTTTGCCTCATTTCCGCAGTATACACATTTTCCTTTTTCCTCTTTTTCATCTAAAAGTAAACATCTTGTACCCGCTTTTGTTTTTCCTTTAATTGATTCCTCGCAAGCTTTATCCTCGCACCAAAAAGCTCTAATGAACCCTTTCTTTGTTCGCATAATTTCTTCAAATTCTTTAAAATTGTTTATTTCTGACGTCAATTTTTTCAAATTTTCTTCGGCTTGAGCAAGTAAATTACTCTGTATACTCGCCAGGGCTTTAGATACGTCCTTTGTTATGTTTTTGGAATTAAATTTCTCAAATGTATCCCTCCGCACCAGTAAATAACTCCCTGATTCAATTTCTTTAGGCCCAACTTCTACTCTTATAGGTACTCCTTTTACCTCCCACTTATTAATTCTAAAACCCAAAGTTTCATCCTCCCGCCCATCAACTTCCGCTCTAATTCCGGCAGATGAAAGCTCAGTGGCCAATTCATTAGATCTTGTTAACTGCTTTGAATCATCCGGCTGTACAGGCAAAATTATTACCTGAATAGGCGCAAGTTTTGGTGGGAGACGAAGGCCTTTATCATCTCCATGCGCAAGAACTAGCGCCCCGATTGATCTTGTTGAAAACCCCCAGCTTGTCTGCCATACATATTCTTTTTTGGAATCTTTATTTTGAAAGGATATATCAAAGGCTTTGCTGAAATTTTGCCCCAGATCGTGCGAGGTGCAGTTCTGCAAAGCCTTTCCATCAGGCATCATAGCTTCAAAAGACAGCGTTGTAACTGCACCTGCAAACTTTTCGGATTCGGACTTCTTTCCTACAAAACCAGGGATAGCAAAATAATCCCTGTAAATACCCCTGTACATATTTGCCGCCCATAACACAAAATCCCAAGCTTCTTCATGCGTAGCGTGGGCCGTATGCCCTTCCTGCCACAAAAACTCCGTTGTTCTTAAAAAAAGATATGTTCGTTTTTCCCAGCGGACAACATTATTCCATTGGTTAATGAGTAACGGAAGATCTCGCCACGACTGAACCCATTTTTTATACATTTCATACATAATGGTTTCGGATGTAGGCCTTACAGCCAAAGGCTCTGAAAGCTCTTCCCCACCTCCGTGTGTAACTATCGCAAGCTCGGGCGAAAACCCTTCAACATGGCTTTTTTCCTTATTCAATAAAGAGATTGGGATAAAAATAGGAAAGTAGCCATTTCTAACACCTTTTTCTTTAATCAAAGGGTCCATAGCTGCCTGCAAAAGCTCCCAGATACCGTATCCATACGGCTTAATAACCATGCATCCTTTAACGGGAGAATAATCGGCAAGATCAGCTCTTACAACAATGTCGTTATACCAATCGGATATGTTCTCGGATTTTTTCTTTTTTTGCGATTTATCGTATGCCATATGTATTTCTATAATACAAGAAAACCGCTCTTTAACAAGGCTCATAATAGCCATGTGATGTCCACCTCTTGCATTGAATTAAATTGATTATTATAATTTCTTCTATCCAATTCCCCGACTAAAAAATCAGAAAAGGAGAAAACCTGATGGCTCTTTACTATTGTCACACTTGCAGGGTTCAGCTTGATGAGCTAGGAGTAGCTGAACATCAACAAGCTGGACACACAGTGGATAAACTTCCACCGAAACAAGTTGAAATCCTTCAGCGCCGCACAGAAATCCCCAAAGACGCCCATGACGATGGGGGAAACCATCATGGCAACTGACTTTTACTGCTGTGATTGCAAAGAGCTTGTACCCACGATGGAGGGAGTGGCAGGGCACATTAGTAGCGGTCACAACGTGATTCAGCTTAGTGGGAGAGAGCTTGAGATCGTTAGAACGAATGCGCAGAGCCGGGGGCTGAAAGAAAGTGTAGAACTGGAGCCTGCGACACAGAGGAACTAATAACAACTAAATATGAACTCTAAGCCCTGAAGTTAAGCCATGTGCATACTTCAGGGCTTTTTATTTGATATTAAAAATGCTAATCTCTTATATAAAACCAACAAAGGAGAGGCGCTGTGACAGCAAAACCTGTTTTCATCGTTATTCTCGGAGGACCCGGATCAGGAAAAGGGACTCAAGCAAAACTTATTGAGGGTATGTTTAAGATCCCACATATCTCAACAAGGATTCTGCTTCAGAACAACATGCAGAAAGGCACAACGCTGGGTCTTGAAGCAAAAATCTACATCAATGCTGGCGAGCTGGTTCCGGATAGTGTAATCGCCAACATGCTTCGTGAACGTTTGAAGCAGGCCGACTGCAAAGCAGGAGCCATCTTTGACGGGTTTCCAAAAACTGAAAGTCAGTTTATTACATTAATTGGCTTGCTTGCCGAACTCGGGGCTAAACCTAACCTTGTCCTGCACCTAAAGGTGAAGGTTTCAGTTATGATAGAAAGGTTAACCTCACGCGTAACCTGTACCGGCACAGGTCAGCATGTATATAACCTCAAAATCAAAGCGCCAAAAACAGCAGGCAAATGTGATATTGATGGCACCGGCCTCGTACCAAGAGCGGATGATGGTGAAATGCTTTTCATCCTCACAAGAATCTCGGCATACTTTCAAGCTACCGCCCCGCTTGTGAGCCATTTCAGGAAGCTAAACGCAGTAGCGAGGATTGTTGAAGTAAAAGAGATAGACGGTGAAAAACCTATTGAAGCTGTTTGGGAGCTAATGACGGCAGCGGTGGAACCTTTCTTTGCCGTCAGCGAAAGCGCGGAGCCTAAAGCTCAAGCCAAGATCGCCGCCACTCCCCCATTCACCGTTGAACCAACCCCAGCTTAAGCCTGATTAAGCAAACCCTCCCCACACCTAAAAACGTGGGGAGTTTTTTAAAGGGCATGCCAATAAAATTATTGACATCACCTTTTTTAAATTCTTATACTTTTTAAAACACCTACCGGCCTTTAATGCCGGAAACTACAAAGGAGACTAGACAATGAATTTCTTCACCCGGATTTACTGGAAAGATGCAGGCCAGGAAAACAAACCCCGAGTTCCTCCGCCCACGCCTTCACAGCAACCGGGAGGGAGAAAGAAGTAATCATCCTTCCTTATAGAGCAGGCTCGGAGCCAACTCCCAGCCTGCTCATTTGCCTTTGTTCATCATTCTGGATTCAATCCAGAATCCATAATTCCAGATTTCTACGTAGGTTGATCTTTAAGTAAACCTATAGTATAATTAGAAGATTCACCCAAGGAGTATAAAAAATGAAAAAGATCTTGATCTTTATAGCTGGAACTTCGGCATCAGCTGGATTCTTGTGCGGAATACCCAGCTTAGCCGCCACGCTTCGGCCTTCAGTTCTTGAAGCATACGCCTGGGGGTTTGGGGCGATCCTTGGCGCAGTGCTGGTCCTTGGAGGTTGGGCTCTTTGGAGTTTGGCCTCGAGGCTTCGTTGATCTATCTGGGGAGAGATTGAATGCATGTTCGCTCTCCCCTTTTCTTTCCCCAATCTATAATGTAAAGTTGAACACGACTCAAACACCTACAGTTTCATAAAGAAAACATTAGCTCCTTAAACTATGGGAATTTCTTCTTCACAACGCCTACAAATGGTAAAGGAAGCGCAAGGAAAAACCTACGCGCTTCCCAAAAGCCCCGTCTCTCAAATCTTAAATCGTCCCCTAGAACAAAAGCACCCACAACCCCCAGAGCATTGCAATAATGAGGGCTAAGTGTTTAATCCTCATCATCATCGCGAACAAGGCCTGAATCTGGGGTGGCCAAAGTCTTGTGTTTAAAGGCTGATGTTGGATTATTTCAGCCTGCCTCCATTGGATTAAACCGGCAAAAAGTGTGAGCGCCAGAACGAAAAGATTTAACGTCAGCGCAAACAACACTACGTTGACAACCATCAAACCGATGTAACCGTACTTAAGTACCTTAAAACTTGTGAGCATCCCATCTCTCCTATCTTTTTACGGAAGTAATACCCTAATTTCAAAAAGTGTGAAATCAGCCAAGAAGATTTCCAATATCTTTAAAAGTTATAACAACAATAAGAGCCAAAAGTATGGCCATGCCTAATTTATGAATTAAAGCCTCTTTATGCGGATGGACTCTTTTCCCGCTAACAAGCTCCACCATGACAAAAGCGAGCCTGCCCCCATCAAGAGCCGGGAAAGGAATTAAATTCATAAATCCGAGGGATAAAGACAGCAAAGCAGTAAGATCCAAAAGACTTAAGATCGTGTCTTTTCCTTTCACTTTAAGTATTTCCGAAACAACATGCAGAATACCTACAGGCCCGGATACGCCCGTTCCCACTGCTCCTATGTTCTTTTCTTTAAACGAAGTAGAAACAAGAGATGAAAATATTTTTACCGTGTAAGCCATCATATTGTACGAATGCATCGGACCTGCAAGGTATCTGCCAGGTTTGGCCCCATAGTTTAAAGTAACAGCGGAGCCAAGGAAAACTCCTATTTGGGCTCTACCTTCGCTTCCAAACTTCGGTACAGCCGTAACAGCCCTTGTTTCCCTCTGCGAGGTTCTTACATTCATAAGCAAAAGCTTAACGTCTTTACCTTCTTTTCCTAAAAGCGTTTCTCTGACCTCCTTGACCGAATAAACGGGTATATCATCAATTTCAATAATCGCCTCTCCGAACTTAACCCCCGCGGTAAAAGCGGGAGAATTATCCTCAATCCCTGTCACAACGGTATTTATTCTTCTTTCTTCCCCGAACCTAAAATCATAATCTCCATACAAAGGTATTGTCTGCGACTTAAACCCGTTTAAAGAAAGCATAAATTGATATAAAACAAAGCTGAACATAAAATTCATGAAAATTCCAGCTATAAGAATGACAGCCCTTGTAATAGGCTTTTTGGACATAAAGTTTTTAGGGTCATTTGGGGGAAGAGTAGAATCCTGTACATCCTCACCTGTAAGCTTTACAAAACCGCCAAAAGGAAGAAGGTTAAGCGAGTAAACAGTCTCCCCCACTTTCTTAGAAAAAAACCTTGGAGGTATCCCAAGCCCAAACTCTTCTACCCTTACTCCCGCTTTTTTAGCGGCAAGGTAGTGTCCAAGCTCATGGACAAAAACCAGAAAAGACAAAATGATTAAAAATATTAAAAGCGTTAGCATTTTCGTGATTATACCATTAAACGGGTCTAAACAGTCATGAGTTCATTCTTTTTGCGCTCGGCTATATCATCAATCTGTTCGGTAAAACCCTTTACTGTTTTTTCAATTTCTTCTTTGGATGAAAATTTATCGTCTTCAGTAATTTCCTTGTCGGCAAACTGGTTGTCTATATCCTTCATCGCATCCTGCCTTACGTTTCTCACAGAGTTTTTTGCGACTTCAGACTTTTCCGTTACAAGCTTTGCAAACTCTTTTCTTCTATCCTCGGTTAAGGCTGGTATCGGAACTTTTACAGTTTGGCTGTCTGGAACCGGATTAAGCGAAAGGCCGCTAGCCACAATCGCCTGACATATTTCTTTTATTAACGTTTTATCCCAGGGAGATATTAAAATCATACTTGGGTCCAGTACTGAAATGGTCCCAAGCTCCATAATCTTCATCTTTGCCCCATACGCCTCAACCAAAATTCCTTCAACAAGAGAAGCCTCTGCTCGCCCCGTCCTTATTCCGGTAATCTCCGATCTAAAATGCTCAATAATGGAGTTTAGTTTGGATTTTAATTCCGAATCATTCATAACAGGTAGTTTTACTCACCCACCTTAAATCTTGAAATCCTTGATATTTTAATATTCTCACCGGTTTTGGCTATAACTTCATTAACTAAATCCGAGATTTTTTTAGAGTCATCCCTAATATAACCCTGCTTTAAAAACTCTTCAACATTTTTTGCGGGAATTGCGGCGGCTTGCATAGCGAGCTCCCTGCAGAGATCTTTAAAAGCATCTGTTTTTGCTACAAAGTCTGTTTCACAGTTAACCTCAACAAGACTCCCAACCTTTCCGGTTGAGTGAATGTATGATACAACAAGACCGTCAGCTGCAGATCTATCCGCTTTTTTTTCAGCTTTAAGCGAGGAAAGGCGGGAAAGCTCTTCCTTAGCTTTCTCATAGCTTCCAAACTCTTCAAGAGCTTTTTTTGCTTCCATTACGCCGGCTCCCGTTTCCTCTCTTAATTTTTTAATGTCGTCAAGGGATGCATTCATAGGTCTTTAGTTTACTTAAAACAAGGTTTAAATGAAATAGTTATTTTACCTGTTCCGTCTTTCTCGGCCTTCCTCTTTTTTTCTTTTCAGGTTCAGGAACCTGCGGCTTAACATCAGATTTTACCTCACTCAGAGGCGTACCAACCGTTTCAATTACTTCTTTAACGGCCTCTAAGACTTCAGGAACTACCGGCAAAACCTCGGGCTCTTTAACAACAATTTCTTCTTCGGCTTCTTTTTTACTTTTTAACTCCTCGCCTTTTTTCGCAAATTCCTTGTACCCCGCCTCAATCGCATCCGAGATTGTTTTTACAATCAGAGCAATTGACCTTATGGCATCATCATTACCCGGGACAGGGTATGAAATAAACGTAGGGTCTGAATTAGTGTCAATTAAAGCAGATACTGGGATATTCATTCTTCTTGCTTCCCTAACGGCCGTTTTTTCTTTTCTGGAATCAACAATAAAAAGCGCGTTTGGCTTCCCGTTAAGACTTAATATACCCCCGATTGACTTAGTCATCCTTTCTATTTCTCTGTCTATTAAAAGTCTCTCCTTTTTGGTGTAATGAGAAAGCTCGTTCGCATCCCTTCTTCTTATAAAGTCCTTAAGCTTGTCTACGCTTTTTTTAATAGTTTGGTAGTTTGTGATGGTCCCCCCTATCCATCTTTCAGTCATAAAAAAAGCTCCGCATCTTTTTGCTTCAAGAGTTACAATTTCTTTTGCCTGCTTTTTAGTGCCGACAAAAATTATCTGCCCACCCAAAGACGCAATTTTATATAAAAATTCGCAGGCATTTTTTAGAAGTTCATGTGTTTTATAAAGATCTATGATGTGAATCCCGCTTTTTTTGTCAAAGATATAATCCTCCATTTTAGGATGCCATCTTCTGGCCTGATGCCCAAAATGGACACCAGCCTCCAAAAGCTCTTCAACTGTTGGGATTTTATATTTTTCAAACATAAAAAACTTCCTAAAAGGAAGCGCAACTAAAAATAACTGATTAGGCGCTTCTCTTTTTAAACTGCCTTTTTGCCCTCCGCACAAGCGGATCGGGAGAGAAACCTTCAAGGCATGCTAAGATGGGGTTAGGTTACCATGAGGTGGTTTTTAAATCAAGCCTCATTAAGGTTTTGAAATAATGCTTTTGATATGGCATACTACTACACAAGGGAGGTGGAAAACATGAGTATAAAATTAAAAATTGTTTCTTTTGGCCTTCTCTTATCATCCCTTTTTCTTGTTTCGGGAAAAGCTCACGCGCTCATAGGCGAAGACCTTCTTGAAAAAAGATGCACCTCAATTGAAGCTAGAATTCAAAACAGAATCACAAGGTATGACTCTCTTAAAGACATGCACTTAAAGAGGTATCAAAACCTAAGAGAAAAGGTTGCAAGAATCATAACAAGCCTTGAAGCAAAAGGGCTTGATGTTACAAAGCTTAAAACCGACCTTGAAATGCTTGATGCCAAAATTAAAAAAGCCCAGGATGATTATGCGGCTTTTATCGCCAAGCTGAAAGAAACTAAAGATTTAAGCTGTGGCTCTTCCGAAGGTGAGTTTAAAGCCAAGCTTGACGAGGCAAGAGCGCTTCTTAAAACCTTCAGGGAAGACCTTGAGGATATAAGAAACTTCTACAAAACAACTATAAAGGCTGATGTACTTGAATTAAGAAGAAAAACTTAATCGGCCGGGATTTTGAGTTAATACTAAAAAATATGAAAAAATTACTCTTTCTTATCGCCGTTCTACTTCTTATTGGAGGCATTTCATACACCATAGTGAATAAAGGTGATCTCTTTAACCAAAAAGGCGATTTAGTCACCGGGGAAGTGCCGGAAGACTCCGATGTAGAGGATTTAGATCCTGAAGACTTCAGTGACGAAAGCCTTGATGAGGTAACTGAAGAGGTGAACTATGACGGTGAAGGACTCGATAAAGAGTTAAAAAACATTGATTCAGAGTTAGATCAGCTTAACACAAGCGAGTTTAACCTGGATGACCTTTAGCTGGAATGTTAAGTTGTCATCCCGGGCTTGACCCGGGATCTAGATCCCTGCTTTCCCGCCAGAGGCGGGCAGGCGCGGGGATGATATGGATCAAATGTAAGACGAAACATCTAGATGTCTCCCTGCTCTTCCTTCTTTTGTCTAGGGTCAGTACCGCTAACGTATTTGCATTTGGGGTAATTACTGCATCCATAGAAAATCTTTTTAAATCTTCCTCCCTTTTTAATCACAATATCCCCCTCTTTGCATAGCGGACACTTCATGCCGATTTTATCAAGATACGGCTTCGTAAATTTACAAGTCGGGTAATTACTGCATGCGATAAATTTCCCAAACCTCCCATCCTTAAACTTAAGATCACCCTCTTTACACTCCGGGCACTTCCCAAGCTGTGTTTCATCTAAAGTAATTGTTGCTCCATCTGAAAGTATTTCACCATTGCCTAAAGTTTGAGCATACTTGCAGTCAGGAAAGTTTGAACAGCTTTTAAACCTTCCAAACTTTCCGAGCTTTATAACCAAACTACTCCCGCAAAGCGGGCATTTTTCTTCGGTTTCTTCTAAAACGGTAAAATCTTTTTTATTAAGAATTAGATCCTTTGATTCCACATCTTTTATAAAAGGATCATAAAAATCTTTGATAACTTTAACCCATTTAAGCTTGCCTTCCGCGATTTCATCAAGACTCTCCTCCACCGCTTTTGTAAAATTATAATCAACAACTTCAGGAAAATGAGAAACCAGAAGCTTTGTCACAACAAAACCAAGATCTAAAGGGTATAAATTTTTGCCATCCTTTGCCACGTAACCGCGATCAAGAATAGTTGTAATTGTGGGCGCGTAAGTTGAAGGCCTGCCTATCCCTTTTTCCTCCAAAGCCTTAATTAGTGATGCCTCCGTGTATCTTGGTTTAGGCTCCGTGAAATGCTGCTGCGGCTTAAACTCCGCTGCTATAACCTTCTCTGCTTCCTTAAGATCGGGCAACAAAGAGCCTTCCTCCTTTGAAGCGTCATCCTCATCAATGCTTTTATACACTTTCTGCCAGCCGTCAAATTTTATCTTTGAGTCCACTGATTTAAATCTAAAATTGTTATCCCCACTGTTCACAATTACCGTTACCTGATCAAAAACTGCGGGAGTCATCTGCGAAGACAAGGCTCTCTGCCAAATAATCCGATAAAGCTTTTTCTCATCCGCGTTGATATCAGCCTCTTTTAAAGACAGCAGCCCGGGGTTAGTTGGTCGTATAGCTTCATGCGCCTCCTGGGCATTTCTCTGCCTTGTTTTATAAAAATTAGGTTTAACAGGAAGGTAGGGCGCCCCGTATTCTTTTGAAATAAAATCCCTTGCATGGTTAAGGAAGGAACCGGAAAGGTTTAAAGAATCAGTTCTGTGGTAAGTTATGTATCCTTGCTCAAAGAGCTTTTGGGCGGCACTCATGGTTCTTTTAGCCGTAAAGCCAAATCTACTCACTGCCGCCTGCTGGAGAGTTGAGGTAGTAAAAGGCGGGTACGGGTTTCTTTTTTTCTCGGTTTTTTCAACAGAAAATATGTAAAACGAGTCATTTTGGAACTCATTCAGCCTTGATAGAACCCCGTTCATCTCTTTTTCAGATGATATCTCAACCTTTTTCCCGTTGATTTCAAAAAGAAAGGCCGAAAACCGCTCTTTCCGCCCAGTCTCAAAAATTCCCTCAAGACTCCAATACTCCTCTGGTTTAAAATTTCTCCTCTCATCCTCCCTTTCAACAACAAGCCTCACGGCCACACTCTGAACGCGTCCAGCCGAGAGTCCATACCTAATCTTCTTCCATAAAAGTGGGGAAAGTTTGTATCCGACTATCCGATCAAGAACCCTTCTTGCCTGCTGCGCGTCTATCAGATCTTCATCAAGCTTTCTTGACTCTTTAAAGGCTGAAAGAACCGCGTCTTTGGTAATTTCATGAAAAATGACTCTTTTATATGAGGGTTTAGTCTTTCCTGAAATTGAGTTTAAGACATGCCACGCTATTGCTTCCCCTTCTCTATCAGGGTCAGTTGCAAGGATAAGCTCCCCTGCTTTTTCAGCTTTACCTTTAAGCGCTGAAATTATCTTTTTTGCCTTAGGAGAAATCACATATTTAGGCTCAAAGTCTTTGTCCACATCCACACCAAGCTCGCTTTTTGGAAGATCTCTTACATGCCCCATGGAGGCTTCCACTTCATATTCCTTTCCAAGAAATTTAGACAGAGTTTTAGCTTTTGTAGGCGATTCAACAATTACTAAGTCCATATTTATAAACGCTAGCACATAAAGCAGGTAACTAAAAGAAGCCTATTTTACATTAAAGATTTTATCTCGGTCAATTTTAATGAGCCCTTTCATTTCAAGAATGGTTAGACAGGGAAGAACTTTTACAGCCGGCTCATTAAGAGAAAGGGTCAAATCCTCAAGAAGTGTTCCGCCCGAACTTATATTTTTATACACCTTTTCTTCAAAACTCCCCTCTGTTAACCTTATTTTACTTTTCAATACACTTTTTTTAATCCTTAAAGCTTCAAAAATCTCATCCGCGCAAGTTACAAGGTTTGCTCCGTCGCGAATATACTTATGACAACCCGCGCTTAAGTCCGAAAAAATGCTTCCCGGAACCACAAAAACCTCCTTACCAAGGTTTACAGCCGCTTTTACAGTATGAGATGTACCCGATTTTTCGGATGCTTCAATAACAAGGACGGCTCTTGAAAGGGCGGCCATTAAAAAATCCCTTTCGGGAAAAGAAGCCTTTGTTGAGTCCTCATCCGGCTCATATGCTGAGATTAAAGCGCCCTGACCACTCTCAACAATTCTTCTTGCCGTATCAAAATTGCTTAAGGGTCTAATTTTATTAATACCTGAACCAAGAACAGCAATAGTCCTCCCTCCCAAATCAAGGGCAAGTTTTTGGGCTGTTACATCAACTCCAAAGGCAAGCCCGGAAATAATAGTTAAACCCGCACCGACAAGCTCCGAAACAATGCTTTCAATACAATTCTCCCCATACTTTGACATTCTCCTGCTGCCAACTACGCAAATCCCCTCAAAGTCGCTCTCTAATATGTTCCCGGTGTAGTATAATCTTTCGGTCATTCCTTTAATATCTTGTAAGTGTTTACGGTACAAGCCGTCCTCTTTTTTAAGTATTCTGATTTGCATAGATATATTACAATATACATTGTAATGTAGTTAGTGGTCAAGTTGAATAGAAAATAACAACGAAAAGGTGTAATATATCCCTCATCAAAAACCTGGTAAGGAGAGAGGAAATGACCGTACAGATCTATGTGATCGTAGGCCTGAAGAATAGAAGGGTGGGCACGGGAACAATCTTAACGAGAGATCCGCTACTCGTTGAGGTCCGGGAACTCAACCAAGGCTTCAGTCTGGAAGGTTTGAGAGGTCGCCATATCACCCTGACAATGGGTCAATGGTGCACAGAAGGCGAACTCAAAATCGAGAACCTTGCCGCGCAAACTTTCTCGCTTTAATACTCAAAGCCCCGAGTTCCTCCTTACTCGGGGTCTTTCTTCTTTTCACAAAAACCGCCTACTGATAAATTATTTTTTCAGTCTACTTAAACCAGTAATCCAGTATTTCCCTTGCCACGGGAGCGGCGTCCGTTGAACCGCTTCCGCCACCCTCAAGAAATACAGTTAAAACAATGCTCGGATCGTCATACGGCCCAAAAACCGTAAACCAAGCGTGAGTTTTATCACCTATTTCCACAGGATTTCCAAATTCAGCCGTACCGGTTTTTCCCGCGAGCTCAATGTCTGGATGTTTCAACTCAAAATCAAAGAATGGGTACGCTGTTCCCCCATCTATCATAACCATCTTCATACCCTCTCTCACTACGTTAATAAAATATGAGTCAGAAGTTTCCTCAATGATAAGCTTTGGCTCAATAGGAGGCTCTCCTTCAATATTTTTGACAAGATATGGTTTATAAACCTTGCCTTTATTTGCAAAAAAAGCGGTCATTGCATTCACCTGTAAGGGGGTAGCAAGAATATTTCCCTGCCCGATTGAAGTTATGTAAGTATCTCCAAGGTACCAGTCTTCATCTCTATCCGCTTTTTTCCAGTCAGGATCGGGGAAAAGACCCTTTACCTCCCCTTCCACATCAATCCCAAGCTCTTTTCCAAACCCCAACTTCTTTGCCTCAATTGAAAGATACTCAATCCCCATCCCTTTTTGAACCCCGTAACCGCCCGAAACAGTATAAAAAAAGGTGTCACAGGAAATCTGAATTGCCCTTTTTACATCAATCAGACCCCTTCCCCCGCTGTACCAATCTCTAAAAAAACTCCCCCCGACAAAAATACTTCCCGGGCAGTCAACAAGCGATTTTTCATTAATAACTCCGCTTTTTAGAGCTGCCAATGCGGAAACCATTTTAAAAGTTGAGCCGGGCGGATAAGTTGCGCTAACTACCCTATTAAAAAAGGGCTTATTCGGGTCATTGGCAAGCTTTTCAAACTCCATATCCGAAATCCCCGTTGAAAAAAGATTCGGATTAAACGAAGGATAGCTTGCAAACGCAAGAATACCGCCCGTTTTTGGGTCAGTCGCAATTACAGCACCTCCCGTTGCGCGATCAGTTTTGGCATTTAAAACTTTTGGCATTTTTCTATCAACAGCTTTTTTTAAAACTGAGAAAGATACTTCCTGTAACCCTTTGTCAATATTAAGATAAATGCCTTTGCCGTTTCCCGGGGTTTTCTCCGCTATTTGGGTAAAGAATGTTCCTGATGAATTAATCTGAATAATTTTACTTCCCGGTGAGCCGTGAAGATGCTTTTCATAGCTTTTTTCTATTCCTGATTTTCCGACTTTATCACCGCTTTCCCCTTCGCCAATAAAACCTAAAACATGCGCAAAACTTTCAGGAAAAAGATACTCTCTAACAGGATCAACTTGCGTCGAAATCCCCAAAAGGTTCCCAATCCTCCCCTCAACTTTAATAATGTCATCTCTTGATAAATTTGTAGCAACTGTTACTTGGGTAAAGCCTTTTTCTATCTGTTCATTTGCATACCCCACATCAATCTCAACAAGCTTTGAAACCTCGTTTACAACATCTTTACATGAGTTTTGGCATTGAACCGTATTAAGCTCAATACTAAAACCCGGCTTATTTCTCGCCACAACTTCACGGTTTCTGTCATATATAACACCCCTTCCCGCTCTCAAAAATGAATATCTGATACTGTTTCCCTCCGAGAGTGAAAGATTTTTGTCCCCCTCCAAAACCTGAAGATAAAAAACCCTGCCGACAAGAAGGAGCATAAAGAAAACAAAAAGCAGATGCGGAAGAACCAGCTCCCACCCCGAGGAAGCCAAAAAAGCCGGTCTTATAACCTCTTTAGGAATACTTTTAGAACGCTTAGGCGTTATTCTTTCAATTTCGTGAAACTGAATCATCCTTTTTAAAAATACCGTTAAACCACGAACCAAAAGGAAGCAATGCAAAGAAAAAAGCCAAATTTAAAGGTACTAGAAAATATGGATCGGGAATATTGAGCCTTGGAAAATTAACAAGAAAATTAAATAAAAGAAAAGAAACGGCACATAGGATGGGGAGTAAAAATACATTTGAACCCAGAAATTTTCTTACGATAAGTATAAAAAGAGCCGTAAGAGACATACAAAGCGCGTATATACCAAATCTTTCCGTACCTAAAAAATCAAGAAGCAACCCTCCGTAAAAGAGCGACATTAAAGCGAGTTTCTCATTTCCGAGTATAAAAAAGCCCAAACTGAACAAAAAAATTAAATTAATTCCAAAAACCGAAGACTGAATTAACGCGAATATTAAAAGGACAACAAATAATATAAATGTTTTCATCTTTGTCATTCCCGTGCCTGTCCGCCTCTGGCGGGAAAACGGGAATCTCGCCAACTCTTTTTAGCGCCTCATTTAACTACCACAAATAAACGATCAAGCCTGCCAAAGTCCATAGAAACTTCAAGTTTGGCTTTTTTCAAAGGCTCCGACTTATCGTCAAAGACTTCAACCACTTTACCGACAAGAAGCCCGGGATCAAATATACCATCCCCGCCTGAAGTAACTATATAATCGCCCACGTTTATCTCCTCATCCTGAAGGATTCTATCCATTATAAGAGAAGTACCATAGCTTCCTGTCACAAGTCCTTTGGTCCTTCCGTCAACGCTCTGATCTGAAACTGCAACAGAAAGTTTAGGTGAGGTAATAAAAACAACAACTGCCCTCTCCTCAAAAGCATCCACAACGGAACCCACTAAAAAACCTTTGTATATAACTTCCTGGCCGGTGAGAACGCCATCTTTCTTGCCCTTGTCTATTAAAACTTCCGAGTTTTCATTATCAAAAGGAAGACCTATAACTCTTGCTTCTATAAGTTTGTCCCGCGAAACGAAGCTTCCTAAAGCAAGTTGTTCCCGAAGAACCTTGTTCTCATCTTCCAGCTCTTTAGTATTTGAAATCTTTGAAAAAAGGGACAAGTTCTCCTCGCGAAGCCTTAAGTTTTCATGTCTTATTTTCTTTAATGAAATAAAAAACTCAAAGGTTTTTCTTACCTCGTCCGCAATTTGATGCAGCCCGTAAGAAACCGGGTTGGAAACCTTGTGTGCAAAGTTTCTTAAAGGGGTAAAAACCCCCGTAAACCCAAGCAGGAAAATACATAAACTTATAAAAAGATATTTTAAAGAAAGACTCACGATTGCAGTTTAAATCACCTTGACTCTTTTAAGCAATTCCAAGTCTTCAAGCACTATCCCGCACCCCCTTACAACACATGTCAAGGGATCCTTAGCAAGAGTAACGGGCATTTTTGTTTCTTCTGACATAAAGACATCAATTCCTTTGATTAAGGACGTGCCGCCCGCAAGCGTTATGCCGCTCTTTAAGATGTCCGCAACAAGCTCGGGGGGAGTTTCCTCAATAGCATCTTTAACCGCGTTGACTATTGTGTTTAAAGGACCTTTTAATGCCTCTCTTATCTCATACGCGGTCACTTCAACGGATCTCGGAAGGCCCGTTTTTAAATCTCTGCCTCTTAAAAGAGCTTTATCCTCTCTTTCATTAGGATAAGGAAAGGCGTTTCCAAGCTGAATTTTAATTTCTTCCGCGGTTCTGTCTCCAACCAGAAGGTTTAACTTAGCCCTTGCGTAATTAATAATCTCCTGATCAAGCTCATCACCTGCGACTCTTAACGATTTATTAGTTACAACACCGCCTAATGAAATTACCGCTATTTCGCTTGTACCCCCGCCCATGTCAACAATCATGCTTCCCTGCGGCTCTGAAATGGGAAGATTAGCTCCAATTGCAGCGGCCATAGGTTCTTCTACTAAAAAGACTCTTCTTGCGCCTGCGCTTAAAGAAGCATCAACCACCGCTTTTCTTTCAACTTCGGTAATGCCCGAAGGCACTCCGATAACAACCCTTGGCCTTGGAATCTTTAAAAAAGTGGAGGGCATCTCGTGAACTTTTTTAATAAAGTAAGAAAGCATTTTTTCCACAACATAAAAGTCTGAAATGACGCCGTCCCTTAAAGGCCTTATTGCGGCAATTGCAGCGGGAGTTTTCCCAAGCATTCTTTTTGCTTCGTAGCCAACAGCCTGCACTTCTTTTGTTTTTTTATGGATTGCAACAACGGAAGGCTCACGTATGAGTATACCCTTCCCTCGTACGTGAACAAGCGTGTTGGCCGTACCTAAATCAATGCCCATGTCATGGGAGAAAAATGAAAATATATTGTCCAGCATACTTTTTGGAGTTTAACATTCTGATGCTAAAATAAAAAGGCTGGCTTCAAATTGGGCAGAGATCCCCAGCCTTACAGTAAAATTATGGCATTAAAAGAGATAGTTAAAGTCCCAAATAAGGTTCTCATCACAAAGGCTGAAATAGCTTTGTTTGACGCTGAAACTAAATCCCTGGCTGAAGATCTTATACAAACGCTTAACGCGACCACAAAACCCAAAGGCGCAGGTCTTGCGGCCCCGCAGATTGGTGAATCAAAAAGAGTCTTTATTGCCAAAAAGTTCTCAAAGGACCCAAGTGATAGCGAAAAAGAAATTGAAACCAACTTTATTTTTATTAATCCCGAGATTTTATCCCACTCCGAAGTTACCGATATAAACTGGGAGGGATGTCTTAGCATTCCCGACACTTATGGGCAGCTTGAGCGTTTTAAAAGGGTAAAAGTGAAGAGTTTTGATTTAAACGGGAACGAGTTCACACTTAAAGCCGAAGGCTTTTTCGCAAGAGTGATCCAGCATGAAATGGATCATATAAACGGGGTGTTATTTACTTCCAAGGTTATCGGGAAAACATTAACCGAAAAAGAGCTTGACGAACTGCAAGCGAAGGAAACTCAAGTTGAGTAGCATTCCTTAAAAAGAAAGCGGCCGTGACACAAAAGTAATCACAGCCGCCCAAAACTTAAACAGTTGGGATGGTAGAGGAGAAGAACTTCAGCAGAGCATCAGCTAATGTCCTTGCCTCGTCCAAAGTCAGCTCCATCTGGGCAATAGGAGCCATTTGCGGATCAGCAAGCATGTTCAGGGATGACGTGTTACGAATTAAAGTAACGCGAACAACATCCTCCATATCGGGCACATCTGGCTTAGCTAGAACAAATGAAACTGTGCCGTCAAGATCAGCCAGTAGATCCCTGAAAGGAAAATCTGACCAACTGGATCCCCTTTTTTCAGGTTGAAAGCGCATCAAACCTTTGATGAACCCTTCTGGATTACCCTGCATCTTATAGACAAAGTGTCCTGTCTCCACACCGGACACAGTTATCTTGACGATCAGTACGCATGCTCCCCCACTTCCAACATACAGATCCGCCACCCAACTGCTGCCACTGAAATGGCACCCATCAACTTTG
Source organism: candidate division WWE3 bacterium RIFCSPHIGHO2_01_FULL_40_23 (assembly GCA_001772615.1). GTDB lineage: Bacteria > Patescibacteriota > WWE3 > UBA101185 > 2-01-FULL-41-18 > 2-01-FULL-41-18. The sequence continues at coordinate 102,809 of MEUZ01000007.1, forward strand.
AGCATTGTAACTCTCCTTTGCATATTATAGGCTAATTGTTATTATAACCACCTTCTATATAATTTCAAGTGCGTAAAGACAATAAATATCATAAAATTGAGAGATGATTGACCTTGTCTATTTCGGCACTTCTGACCACTCGGTTATTCTTCTTAATTCATTTAAGAAGTCTGGGGAAATTAACCTTAAATTGGTGGTAACAAAGCCCGATAAACCGGTTGGTAGAAAACAGGAAATACTTCCCTCCCCCGTGAAAAAATGGTGCATGGAGCAAAACATCAGTTTTATCACACCGAGCAGTTTTAAAAAAGAGCTTGAAACTGTAAAAAGCGAAATCAGAGAGACCAAAACCGAAATAGCCCTCGTAGCCGATTACGGAATGATAATTCCAAAAGAGATAATTGACTTATTTCCAAAAGGCATTATAAACATCCACTTCTCGCTTCTTCCTAAGTATCGAGGCGCCTCACCTGTAACGTACACAATACTGAATGGAGATAAAAAAACGGGAATCACTTATCAAGTCATGTCGGTGGGAATGGATAAAGGCAACATAATTAAACAATTTGAGTACGAAATAACAGAAGATGAAACGGATGAATCGCTGTATCGCAAATTGTTTCTTCTTGCCGCCAAAGAGACTCCTGAAGTGTTAAAAGATTATCTCTTAGGAAAGCTCAAGCTAGTAAAACAAAACGAGTCGGAAGCAACCTACACCACTCCAAGCGGAAAGTTTGATAGAACAACTTTTGTATTTAAAGATGACGCAAAGCTTGATCTTACAAGGTCGGATGAAGAAATAGAAAGAGCAATCAGAGCATTTTACCCCTGGCCTGTGGCTTGGACAACTCTTAAAGAGCTTAGTTCATATCTGAAACTGGAATTAAGAGATCCAAAACAAGAGGATCTTAAAGTAAAAATCCATAAAGCCACCCTAACCAATGAAAAACTGGAAATAAAAGAAGCGCAGGTTGAGGGCGGCAGGACTATAAGATTTGCGGACTTTCTTCACGGATACTTCAACAAGATTGCTTCTCCGCCAGCCGGCGGATCGCAATGACTTAAATACTACCGAACAACTTCCTAATCAAATAATACAAGATCTGTCATTGCGAGGGCGAAGCCCAAAGCAAATCAAAAAATGGCGGATAATTGATTTATCCACCACGTATGCTCACTCCTACCACTCCTTATCAGTTATCCCTATTCCACCCTCAAAACTAACGGAAAGTAAAGGCGGTAAGGTAAGCTTTCAGCAGGTTGGCAGGGAATTTCAGGAAAGCTCAACGCTTCACTGGTCCACACAGGCACCTCGGTAGCCTTGAGATGAACCGCTGTGAGCATTGGAATGTCACAGTAATCCCCGACCCGCATTACCGCCGTGATTATATCTCCCGCAGTAACCCCTCCGACTGTAAAATACAAACCGCCGGTAGTAGTTTCCTGCGTGTAGGGCCTCGAGGCCGAAACAACCTCAAAGTACAGAGGGTTAAGCACCAGCCAATCACCAGGTCCTGCAGAGAGTACAGTTGTTGTAAACAAATGCGTCTCACCGGCGAAAACAGCGGTTGTGGTTGGAACATCAGCCTCAAACTTCAGCTCTCCCGCCGCCCGCCTTAAAGGACATTGGCTGGTTGAGAAGTCAAAGAACCTTACAGCCTGCCTTGCCTGAAACGGATCGGTGTACACAGGACGAAAGACCGCTTCCCAGTACACAGGATATCCACTAAGATCCGACGGGTTATTCCACCACACGTGGACGGCAAGGTAACTATCTCCAAAAACGTTGGTCGTTACATCAACTGTATGCGAGATGTTAGGCCCTCCAGTAACCGCCTCAAGAGTAGCGGTGTAGGGAAGAAGTCCTCCGTTGAAATACCCACCCGATATCTCAACCCCAAGCAACGCTCCGTAACTCTCCCCGGGGTAAGCTGGACTGTTAACGTAAACTCTCGGCGAAGGAAGCTTTACATCATACGTTGCCACCCTTTCACCGGTTGGCATAGTCCCAACACATTCGGGGCTGTAGTAGCTTTGAGGCCGTAACTCCTCTAAACCTTGCGGCTGGCTACTGACATACAGCCAGAGCCTGCTAAGGTTGCTCCAGCTCCACAAAGACTCCAGACTTACTACGATTGGGCCATAACTAACACCCTGCTTTTGAAACTCGTAGTAATAGTCAAGACTTGTGAAGAACCTGGCCAGATCCTGAATGTAAACCCAGAAGATATTTCCTCCGGGAATTCCAGCGTTATACAGCGCCACGAATCTGTCAGGGACCGCTGTGCGCGGAACAAAGTGCGGACCCGAAGACGCAGAGTACCCGGCATCCAGCGGGTTGACAGTTGCCGCAACGTACTTTCGAGTCCCATACTCCGGCCTGTAATAGAAATGCAGGTGCAAATCATACAGGTCTTTAGTGTATGTAAATACGTATCCAGTAAAGAGCTGGCCGTCTCTTGTGACCGAGAGTACCGTTTCCCTAGAGATGTTGATAGTGCTCTGAGGAAGCTCAACCCGCCACTCCGGCAGCGAAATGTGCTTCACAGGCGTAAACACTTTTCCGTCAAACAAAACGCCAAAGGTGCTGGTTGCCGGGGCATTGACATCCCTCAACACAATCTCCTGCGGTGAAGTTTGGTCTGGTCCCGCAACCACAAGAAGCGCCGGCGGAAGTTCACCTTGCACATCCCCTGCCTCGGCCCGATTCAACCCGGCAAAGGTCAAAAACAGAGCAGCTAAGGCTAAGGCAAAGACAACCGCCATCATGCACGAAACGAATTTGCGTAACATCTTTTCTCTCCTTATCTTTTTATCTTTTGGTTATAGGATATAGATATTAATCTATCAAAACCGAATTTACAAATGAACAAACCCGGACTTTTTCAAATCCGGGTGAGGGTCTATTTCTGATATTTGGGCCTAAGCAGGTTGACCCATCTTATTCTTTCGTAGTCCCAATTCAGACCAACGAGAGCTTGCAAAGCTTCATTCCTAAAACCGGGTTCGTCGTACCCCAGATAAGCTGCGGTTTCCCTGTAAGCGGCGGTCTCCAACGCGTAAGCCCTTGCCTCTGTGCAATCCCGCATTACATAATCGGTTTGCAGCTGCCTTAATCTTTCAAAAGTCTGCGAGCTGTTTAAACCTTCTGCCATATAGGATTGCTCCAAGGCAAAAAGATCAGCAAGGTGGCCGCCTAGTTCGTGCACAAGAGTCAGAGCGATTTGAATGTCGCTTGATTCATCAAACGGCCCTCTGGCAATCGCCAAAACCATTGTGTTCTCTTTGCCGGAAACCGCTACAAGCATAATGTTTCCACCGAGGTCATCGGCAAAACTCACTTTAAAATCTCCTGCGCTTTGATAAATAAACTGCGCAACTTCTCTGAAAGTGGGAAGTGATGACTGATACATCTGATCGGTGATTCTCTCAAGCCTTTCGTTCCTGCTACCTCCCAAAACCTTCCCCTGCCAAATTGAAGCCTCTTTTGGATCAATCTTTCTTGGAAGGTTTTTAGGCGGGTAGACCCCTGAAACCATAATTCCTGACTTTGGGAGTTTGCTGCAACCCAGCTTGCCTTCAAAAACAAACAAAGCTGCAATAACGGCAAAAACCACCAAACCTCCCACGAACAAAAGAAGCCTGATATTTCGGTCACCAAGAATCCCCGTCTTCTTCACAGACCTGTATCTTCCTTTCATAGCTCCATCTCCTTATCTTTTATAGGATTACATCAGTAAACAAAAAAGTGTTGAAAAAAGCACTTGTCATTCCTGCGCCCGTCCGCCTCTGGCGGGAAAGCAGGAATCTCAATGAGATCCCGGGTCAAAGCCCTGGATGACATAAAGTCGATTGCGGACGACAAAAAATCAGACAATTTGAGATTGGGATTTTACTTGTGAGGCCTCGGTAAGCCTCTTTGCACTCAAACAACTCGCGCAAATTTTAACCCTTACACTTCTTCCGTCAACTGAAATCCTGACTTTTCTTAAGTTCGGATAGGACCTTTTTATTGATTTTTTGTTTGAAAAGCTGACAAGGTTGCCTTTTAGATACCCTTTTCCGCACACATCACATACTTTTGCCATAGGCACCAATTAAACCAAAAAACCCCTTTATTTACAAGAGAAGAAAAAGGCCGGATTAGACAGAACCCGGCCAAAGCCTCATTCAAGGAGGATATTTTCAAAAAAACTTTGCATCGGCAGCCCCGTATAAGGACACACAAGAGGAGTAATGCGAACCGACATGAGAAATCTGCTTTTCTTACGGTCCTCGTAAACCTCATACTCCAGTGCGTTAGGGTCTTCACCCACCTTGACAAGACATGTGCTCCCGCGGTCAACAATCTTAATACCCAACCGCTCCGCCTCCTGTAGGTTAATGGTGTCATCCTGAGCAAACCTTGGAATTTGAGGCCTGACAGTGGTATTGTCTCCCGCCATCCTTATATTAAAAGCTCTTCCGCGTCCTCCACCCGGCATGTCATATCTCCTTTCTAAAAAGATCTCATAAACTTATACCAGAAACTGCCACAAGCGCAAAGCCGTTATTGACATGAATCAGGCGCAACCATATTCTTAACTTAATGCTTAATGGTTTTGAAAAGTTTGCGGAGAAAGTAAACAAAGTTGTCGGCTCGCCGATGTGGTTTATTTTTTCCGTGTTTCTTATAGTACTCTGGGTCCCATCGGGATTAATCTTTGGCTGGAACAATACCTGGCAGCTCATAATCAACACCACCACAACCATCCTAACCTTTTTAATGGTTTCCCTCCTTCAAACTTCACAAAACAGGTGGGAAAAAAGCATGGATGAAGATCAAAAAAGAGAGCAGGAAAATTTAAGAGTGATTATGAAAGAAATAGAAAAGCTTAGACAAGACCTTAAACTTAAAAACGAAACACCTCCAATGCCTACTCTAAATTAAATTCCTTAAGCAGGTCTTCTCCTATCCCATTCTCCTTGCATATTCTTGCATAGGTGTACGCGCTTGGCCTGATTTTCCTTTCAAGATTATTTTCCCTGTCAATTTCAATTAAGCCAAATTTTCTGATATACCCCTCCGCCCATTCAAAATTATCCATAAGCGTCCAGTGAAAATACCCGTTCACGCAAACTCCTTCGGATATAGCCTTTTGAAGATAATATAAATGCCTCACTATGAAGCTTTCCCGTTTCTCATCTTTCGCGTCGGCAAGACCGTTCTCCGTAATAAAAATTGGTTTATCATAGTAACAGCAAAGTTCCTTAACTATATGGTAAATACCTTCAGGATAAATCTGCCAGCCCCAGTCCGACACTTCTCCGGTGGTTTCAATTGAGCTCATGTTTATAAAATAATCTCCAGGCCCAATGACATCGTGAAAGTAGTAATTAACACCCAAAAAATCCGAGTTTTTCAATGTAAAAGCAAAAAAGAGCCTGAACTGAATGAACTTCCTCCAATCGCACATAAATTTATTCCACAGTGTGTTGCGTTTTGGCTCCATGTACATGATATTTTCCACAATTCCTACCTGGTACGAAGGGTTTACTTCTTTTATCGCTTTATAGGAAGCATTGTGCCCGCGGATTAAACCCACCCACCCATCAAGAAAATCAAGAAATGTGGTTTTCATTGAGGGAATCCAAAGCTTGACTAAATGCCTTAAAGCTACATACGCCTGGGGTTCATTAAGAGTTATAAAAAAATCTATATGTTCTCCTAATCTTTCTGCAACAAGCTTTGAGTACCTTGCAAAATACATGGGCGTAAGAAGATTTCCCCACCCCTTCTTATCTCTTAACCAGTGCGGAAGAGAAAAATGCCAAAGAGTAACAAAAGTGCTCATACCTTTGCTTTTCAGCGATTTAAGGACTTTTCTGTAATGCTCTATCTCTCTTTCATCAATTATTCCCTCCTGCGGCTCAATTCTTGCCCATTCAATAGACATCCTATGTGCATTGTGGTTTAAACTTTTTGCGAGAGTAAAATCTTCTTCATAGCGATTATAAGAATCACAGGCAATTCCTGATCTTTCTTTAGGCCCGCCATCCTTTCCCGCAAATTCCGTTTCCCACACCCACCAGTCCGAATGGACGTTATTGCCTTCTATTTGATGCGCGGCAGTGGCCGCCCCCCAGTAAAAATTATCGGGAAATTTTAAGAAAGACATATGATTATTCTATAAGTTAACTTCAGCTTGGTCTAGAGTTTATTTAAACTGGCTTTAAATATTAATCTGTGCTAAAAAGTAAAAAGACAAAGGAGAGACTAAAATGAACCTGATTCGGAAGTTTGGGAACATTTCTTCGCTCGTGAGGGATCAATTCGGGCTCATCTTCGGAGTTTGTGCGACCTTGACGATGGTTCTTGGGGTCATTAACCTTTTTCTTGGGCCTCTTGGGGTTCTGGTCGAAAGCAAAGTTGTCGACTGGACGTTCGCGATCTTAGAAGGAGTTACGGCCCTATGCCTGTTTGTGGTTCTCACCGGCCTTCTTGCCTTGGGTCTAGATGGCGGCGGTAGTTTAAGAACCGGGCATATACTGTTCCTTCTCTGTATAGCACTGGCCTTCGCTCTTTCAACGGTGCCGCCCCTATCCCTTTACCTTGGGGGAGAAATTGAGAAAGAAATGAGATTTATCCCGGTGGCGCAAGCTGTTTTGTTTCTCGTGTCCCTGTGGATCCTATCTCTCCCAAGGCGATGATTCTCTTTGAGTTCTACTCAACCGCTTGCCGGATACTCACAGCCGGCAAGCTTCTTTCTCTTATCATCCCAAATTCGCTTCGTCATCCTGAACCTGACTGCCGGCAGGCAGGCTTGATTCAGGATCTGTATTTTAGATTCTGGATCAAGTCCAGAATGACATAAACCAAACCCTAACTTTCATATCGTTGATATTAGAAACGGCGTAATATAAAATCTTAGTGCCTCATTTAAAGGCCCGGATAGCTCAGTTGGTAGAGCACGTCCATGGTAAGGATGGGGTCCCGAGTTCGACTCTCGGTCCGGGCTCCAAATCAGACACCACAATATTTCTCCCTTAATACCACTCCAAGGAAATGGTAAAATATGGGCTAGGCAGATCCAAAAGATCCAGCCCTAAGCCAGGTTCGGATAGCGGCAATTCCAACAGACTGTAAATCTGTCGCCCTAACGGGCTACGAAGGTTCGAGTCCTTCACCTGGCACCAAAATCTGAAAACACATCGGGGTCATGCAGACATATAAAGTCGAGGCGAAGTACATCGGACTCGAATGCCGGACCCGCCTCTCAAGCGAAGCGAGAGGGTGGGGAGGCGGGAACGCGAACCTTAGGAACTGTTGCGAATATTAATGAGCTACAGTTTCTTAGGATTCGTGTTCGAGTCCTTCACCTGGCACCATCCTCCTTTTGACACAATTTATACAAACTGATAACCTCCCAACTAGTTATTTTGTTCACCAAATAAACAATCCTGAAGGAGAGAACACATGAAGCACGTTCAACAAAATCCAAAGAGAGGCGGCGTTGATCTTAACAAGCGATTCTTTGAACTCTCCATCATCAACGGCTATGTGGTATCAATCCTTTGGCCGCTGTTTGTAAAGCTGCCCGCGCAATTCCACTGGGGGCAACAACTTCTGATCTGGCTTGGAATTGAGCTTTCGTCCATGCTGGTTGTCTTTATCATGGCAGGAATGCTTTACAACTTGTCCAAGAGGCAAAACATTCCGATGCTCATGCTGCCTGCTAGCATCTGTCTTGGGATAACGGCAGGTATCCTTGCCGCAATACTCACCGTGGTATTGGTAGCTATACTCTACCTCATCCCTCCGCCCAGATAACAACCTCGGCCGGAAAAGACCAGACCGGCCGAGGCTTTATTTTTAATCCCAATCCTTCACAAATACATTAAACTCCAATTAAAATCTGATAAAATATCAAAGGCCAGCCTGTTAGCCCCCATAGCTTAGTGGCAAAGCGGCGGTTTTGTAAACCGTTGACGGGAGTTCGATTCTACCTGGGGGCTCCAAAAAGCACTATCCTACAGTCGGTTTCAGATGAAAAAACATACCAAAGTCTCACAAACATCTCAACACTTTATTAAAATAGCCCACGAACTTGGAAAAAAATGCTCCAAAACCTTTATAGAACTTTCAACTAAATAATTCTTCAACCATATAGAGTCTAGCTGAACTATCAAGAAAGTACCAAAAGTAAGTTATAAACTGAACAGACCTATTCTTCCTTTGCGTCTGATAAGCTCTCTAAAACTCTCTTTGCGTCCTTGTTTTGAGGGTCAAGCTCCAAAACTTTTAAAAGATAAGATTGGGCCCAGCTCACCCTACCCTTCACCAGCTCAACTTCTGACATATTGTAGTAAGACTGCCACATTAAAGGGTAATTATTGATATTACCCATGAAAATCTTCTCCGCCTCATTGACCTTGCCAAGCCTTAAGTAGCTTAATCCGAGATTATTGTAAGCATCAGGGTAAACACCGCCTCTTAACTCAATTGCCTTCTTAAATTCATCGGAAGCCCCTTCGTAATCTTTTTTAGTTAGGTATGTTTCACCAAGCAGTTTGTGGGCTCTTGAGCTATTGGGTACAACTCTTACTGCAGATTTCCATAAATTTTCGGGTGTTGACCACTCTCTGTTCCTAAAAATCACCTTAGTTGAGTACAATATTACTAATATACCCCCTAGAATCATTGCCAAACTGTCAAATCTTGCCTTTTTTGATATCCAGATAAAAAACAATGCGACAAGTGAGCAGAAAGCCACGTTCCCAAGATATAAATACCTTTCGGTAAAATAAGAAGATGTCTGAACCGGGCTGAAAGTCGGCCCAAGAGAAACAACAACAAACAAGAGAAGTCCCGATACTTCCCTGTAAATCTCCCACAAATACAAAATCAGACCGAATACCACAACGGTGAAAGCCCAGAATACAAAAACATCAAAGTCAGTAACAACATCACCTTCGTGAAATATAGACAATCCCAGGGGAAAGGACAAAAGCTTAAAGTTACTATAAATCTCATAAGGAACTCTCTCAAAGTAGGGGGCGGAACCCTCAATATTTGCCTCAAATGAGCCTTGGAGGTAGTCAATTCTTGCTGAATACGGCCTTACAATAAGAAAAATGTGGATAAGCATGACAAAAATAAGAGGGATAAAACGGAATCGGGAGGATACTTTTTTCTCAAACTGATAGTTATAAATCTGATCAATGATTATTAAAAGTGGAATAAACATCACCGAAAAGCTGTTATTTACAAGAACAAGAGTAATTCCGTAAACGACGACGGTGCCTAAAAAATACCTGATTTTATTGGTGTTTCTAAACAAAAGGTATAAAACGGCCATAAATAGAAAACCCATGGCGTTTGTTATGTAAATTGAGGCCGAAATCCATGAGACTGCCTCCGTATTTATCGGAGAAACGGCAAAAAGCAGGGACGACAATTTTGCCGTTTTTTTATCAAAAAGCATTGAAACAAGGACAAAAACTAAAATAACGGCCAAAATATGAAACAAAACATGAGTCAAATGCAAAGGAACAGGATTTAAGTCGAAAAACCTGAAAGACATGGCATAAATGACCTTCTGCAGATTTAGTGTTTTAAGAGAGGCTTTTAAATCCCTCACTTCGACGTTTTCTTTAAAGCCAAGAATATCATCCGCTACAAACTCCCCTTTTAAAGAGTTAAAGTAAATCCCCAAAGCCGCCAAAACCACAAGTAAAATGAACTTATAGTTGGATAAAAGGTAACGGAGTACATTTGAAATAGAGTTAAACTCCCCGCTTTGAGCCGCTTCGGGGGCTTTTATCTCCCCTACCCTATTTAACCCTTTATCAAGTTTTCTTTTGGCTTTAGCATTTTTCATATTAATTACAGATGGAAATCAGACAGAAGCCTAAGTTGATTTCCTTCGTAAAAATTGATACAAGTATATTATCCTATTCCCCCTATGGAGGTTAAATATGTCAGCCTTTTGGACGGCAGGAGCGATCCTGGTCGTGGTTCTGCTGGTTCTGTTCTTCGCAGCTATGTACAGCGCAGACGAGCGTGCCCGCCGCCAGAAAGAGGCGGAGGAAAGATACATGGCCCCGACTCCGGACATGGTCGCGCAACCATTCATCCGCGACGGGCCAAATGGCGGCGGACAATAGTTTCTCCAACCCAAAATCACAAAAAGAGGCGGTCTAAAACAGGCTCATCACACACGGAGGTTTACACCAAAATCTCCGTGTGTCTTATCTTAAACTTGACGGCCATTTACAATTAAGGTATAAATTAAAGCAATGAAAGAAGCGGCAATTTTCCTGTTACAACGACATATTTCGTATTGGCACAGACACAAACAGCTTGGTGTTTGACTCCGGGTTTATTAACCCAATAATGTAAGCTCGGAGCTAAATCCCGAGCTTTTTTGTTTTTCTCTAAAAAAGTTGGGGCTTGGTTAAAAAGACAAATTTTGTTTGCCTTTTAAACCCCGTCCTAACCGCTTTGCAAAACCGAATTTAGTTTTGTGAGGACATGACGTGGAGAAAGGATCGGACTTAGCCATGACGTACCCGAGCTACCGCCCGGCCTACCCGCCCCCGGCTCGCCCCGCTGATGATTACGATCATCCGCCCCAGGCGCGCACCGCGGACGATTGGCCGCCTCCCGCTCGCCCTAGCTAAACCGGCACGGGAGTAAGACATTGGACGGTAAGGAGAGTAGTTTGAAAGAAGCAGCTTCCTTACCGTCCAAGTTCATTTTACCATTAGCGTATACATCAATAAGCAGGCTCACGATTCCGGGATTTAGATCCCCGCTTTCGCGGGGATGACATCTGTAATACGGAATGACAACCCCCCCACTTGTCATTCCGTGCCTGACACGGAATCTCTCTAGGTTGTCGTTGAGATTCCGCATCAAGTGCGGGATGACAGTATGAGACGTAAATTGAGCTTTGATATTATCGGACTTGAGCTATATATTGACAACAAATATGAACGAAAAATTACAAAGGCTTTCAAAAAAATTAAAAGACCAAAAAGTTGACACGTTTCTCATATCCAATTACTACAGCATTTATTATTTGAGTGGCTTTAAAGGAGCCGTATCCGAAGACAGGGAGGTATATTTAGTCTATTCAAAGAAAAAATTGAACCTAGTGGCTCCACGCCTCTATCAGGAGGAAGCGAAGGCTCTCTCATCCAAAGACCTGAAGGTTTTTATAACCAGTGAAAGAGACAAGCTCCTTGCAACGGCTACCGACCTTCTTGATGCCAAACAAACCGTCGGCTTTGAATCCGAGGACTTGAAGTACAAGGAGTATGAGGAAACCAGGCTTTTGCTAAAGGAGAAAAAGCTCATAAGCCTTGAAAATTTAGTGCTTGGCATAAGGGAGATTAAGACGGGAGAGGAAATAAGCCTTATAAGAAAAGCGCAGGAGATTACCTACAAAGCTTTAAAAAAGGTTCTTCCTTTAATTAAAGAAGGGATAACTGAAAAGGAAATTTCCGAGAAACTGCGTCTTTCAATGCTCTCACTAGGCGCAGAGAGCGAGTCTTTTGGCTCAATTGTTGCGGCAAATAAAGGTTCCGCATTGCCGCATTACGAAACATCAAATAAAAAAATTAAAAACGGGGACATGATTTTAATTGATTGGGGAGCAAAATATAAAGGATACTGCGGTGACTCAACGAGAGTTATATTTCTTAAAAAGGTTCCTGGTGACACAGTTGCAAACGTTTATAATCTTGTTCTTAAAGCACAGGAAAAGGCTATAAATGGCTTAAAGGCTGGAATGACAGGAAGTGAGGGTTATGATATGGCTAATAAAGTTTTTGTTGAGAACAAAGTTGAAAAATATTTTACGCACGGGCTTGGGCATGGCATCGGTCTTGCAGTTCATGAAGAACCTTATTTAAGAAAAACGGTAGAGAAACCGCTTCTTGAGGGATCTGTATTTAGCGTAGAGCCCGGTTTGTACTTTACAAAATGGGGAGGAATAAGAATTGAGGACCTCGTTGCCCTTAGAGCAGACAAAGCCGAGGTGCTTGGCAGTTACCCAAAAGAAATCGTCATTTTATAAAAGTTCAAGTCTTAATTGACACAGGTTTAACTTTCAAAGATAATTCAACGCATGGCAAAAAAGACTTCAAGAATACTTTTGTTACTTGTTTGCACCCAATGCAAAAGTCAAAACTACATAACGGCAAAAAATAAAATTAACTCAACCGATAAGATAACGCTTAAAAAATACTGCAAAAAGTGTAAAGCCCATACTGAACACAAAGAATCCACCAAGCTTAAATAACCTATAATTTGACAACTCAGCGGGTTCTATTAGAATATTCTTATCCACACAAACAAAAGGAGAGGGAAATGGCAACTGACGTTCAAGTTCGCCCAGACGATATCAACCTCCAAACAACACTTAGAGATACATTTGGAAAATGGGAGGCGGAACTTGCCGCAACTATAATCGTAGTTTTCTGTAGGGATCGCAGGGGTTGGGTGAAGTTTTCATCCGAAGACATCACTCGCCTTGCGCCAGGCAGGGACGGGATTCTCGCACAAGTTGGACTCGAAATACTGGTTGAAAAGCGCTGGATAACAAAGGTCGAGGGTGATCTTCTTCAAGTCACACCGGCTTTCATAGAAAGGTGCCATGAAAAGCATCCCGTGATTGCCAGGGCATGAATGATTCCAGGAGGAAGCTTAAACACATAAACTTCCTCCTTTTTGTTTCAAAAATAACTCTACTTGTACGACCTAAAACACCACTCGTCCCCTCCTGACTTGACCAGGAACCTAATTAAAGTAAAATCTACTTAACCCTAAAAAAGCGGAGAGAACCAATGTTAACCAGCACAATCAAACCTGAAGATATTGACCCCGAGGGGGTGCTGATGCCTGGAAAGTACGTTATGAAGGGAATTGAAATAGTCTGGCCATTAATTGTGAGATGGTGTCAGACTAAAGGCGGGTGGGTCCCTTTCTCTAATGCGGAGCTTCTTCCTTTTTGCAAAAACCATGTGACGGATGACCTCTACGTTGGCATCGGCCTGATGCAGCTCCACGAGAAAGGGTTTTTAACAAAACTGGGTCAGTTTACATACGAAGTTACGGAAGCATTTGTCCAACTTCTTCCGAGGAAACAACCACCTAGATGAGAAATAAGGAGAGAAAATGCTTACAGTTCAAATCTTGCCTGAACACATTCTGTTAACGGAAGGTCTTCGCGGTACTTTCCCTGGATGGGAAGGGAATTTAGCCGCGACCGTCATAGTTACATATTGTATGAGCAAACAGGCGTGGGTCCCCTTCACTATGGGGGATTTGACCGAGTGGATGAAGCTATTTAGCTCGGCGCAGGATGGTATCTACATCCTTCTTGGGTATGGGTACCTGACAGAGGGAAAAGGAGGACAGCTTCAGGTAACAGAAGACTTCGTTCGGCTCTGCTACCAAAAGCACCCCCACCCCAGACTTTGAATCCCAAAGGAGGAAGCCAAACCCACAGCTTCCTCCCTTTTATTTCATGTCTATATTCTCTTCGACACCCTGGGGATTTTTTTTCAGGTTGTCATTCTGGACCTGATCCAGAATCATGTCTTAATTTCATAAAAATTGTACTTTCAAGACTAAAAACTTATAATTAGAGAGCCATATAGGGGTGTCGTTCAGCGGCAGGACGTTGGTCTCCAAAACCAATAACGGGGGTTCGATTCCCTCCACCCCTGCCAAACAACCTATAGTTTGACTTAGGAATTTAAATCTTATACACTATAACAAGTTAATCTTGATCACAAAACGGAGCTTAAAATGCCAATGCAACCTGGTGAGGCCATCAAAAAAGCAATTGAATGGTTGGTTAGCAATAAAGATAACCTTGAAGGAAAAAAATGTTCCCTTCCTTACGTGGAGGAGCATTTAATCAGGGTTTTCTTTGGCGGCAGTACCCCTGAAAGCAATGGCTGGATTGCCATTTGGACAACTAACCGAAATCCAAATGACAAACTCAAAGCCGAAGAAAGTGCTGCAGATATTGTAGCCGCCCTACACAGAGAACTCAAACAAAAGGGATACACAGTTACGACATATCATTAAAGCTATGCAGAAAAGGAGACGGAAATGTCAGACACTTCAACAGCAGGATCAGATCAAGACTGGAAGGCAGAGAGCGCTGGATTAAGCGCCTTGGACTGGCTCCTAAAGAACAGGCCAGAGCGCCATACCCAAAAGCAGATCTTTGCAGTTTCCAAGCCCGCCATACTACCCTTAGAGGACGCTTCGGGGTATAGCGTTATAATGGCCCTAAAGGGGACCGGCGGTTACTGGTTCTATACTTTTGAGGTACGCGGAGAACAGGTTACTTTAATAAGTGAAGAACAAAAGTAACCTGCACGGACTAAACTAATCCCAAATCCAAAGGAGGATACGATGGACCCTATGGCAATAGCTATACTGGCCCTTATAGCTGCAACTGGCGAGAGGGTAGCAACGATAACGCAGCTTGTGGCCTGGCCAGATAGTTACGAATTCTGTGCGGTGACAGAACTTGGAAGGATCTTCTGCGTGATCGTGAGGCAGAAGGAAATGTCAGGAACACTCCAGGATCTTTCCGCGAAGAAGTCAAGCGAGTTCTCCTACACTCCCAACGGCGTCATACTACAATAGCCTCTGATGTCGGAACAAAACGGTTCTTCTAAAAAGAGCCGTTTTTTGTTACCCACTTCTCACAACAATTAATCTGAAAAACTATAAAAAATCCCAACTTCTTCCACCACCCCCCAAATAATTGGTTGACAGAATTCTGTAAGAATTCTATAATTTACCTGTGACTCAAGAACAAATTATAAAAAAGGAAAGATTTACCAGCATTCAGGAAGCACAGGCAGGGCTCACGAACATCCTTAAAAAAGCTCAGGAAGGTGAATTTTTCTATAGAGTCCTTCGAAACAATGAACCGATCGGTGTTCTCCTTCCCAATAACCTCTGGGAGGACTTAATTGAAGATTTGGAAGCTCTTAGTTCACCAAACTATTTAAAAAGCATAAAAGAAGCCAGAAAATCTAAAAAATTCTATACTCTAGAAGAAGTAAAAAAACAACTCAACCTCAAATAATGTGCGAATTATATTATCCAAGCGGGCTTTAAAAGATCTAAAGAAGATTAGCGCTGATAAAGGCGCCAGATCATTGATAAGCTTTCTTATTTTGAAAAGCAAGAAAACCCTTTGCTGTTCTCCGGACCGTTAACACACTCTACACTTGGGCAAGCCAAGTTTAGAATTGGAGAATACAGAGTAACTTTTGACCATGATAACGAAAAAATAATAATCTTAAGAATTGGGCACAGGAAAGAAATTTACAAATAATACAGGGTTCTAACTTCTCCCCCCACTCCCTGCCAAGCTTAGAAACTTAACATCGGATAAACGTCAAAAGCTACTTCTTCATAAGGATGGACTTCCCTTACAGCCCTCATCACTGCTTCAAGTTTATCTTTCTCACAAACAGTCTCAATTCTTTCCTCTTCCACTAATACCAGCCCTCCGACTTTTCCAATTGCGGGATGTGAACCTTCCAATGGTTTGTACCTACCCTCTCCCTTAACAGAAAAACTGCAGTGACTGTAATTGCCTATCTTCCCCGCACCAGAATTCCCAATTGCCTCTCTTACCCTATCCGCGTGTGTTTGAGGAACAAAAACCACCAATTTAACTAATTCACCTTCCTGATTCATCCTAATATCAATTTAGCAAAAAACCCCAACTTCTTCCACCACTTCCCCGCCAAATGGGACCGTTTAAACAGATATAAAATTCTTGATTTTCATTTAAACATATCTTATAATACCCCTATGATACAAAAAGCATTTGGAATAGGAAATAGCGTGGCTGTTACTATACCTAAAAAAGTCGGAATAAAACCTGGCACTAAAGTTGTGTTTAAAATGGAGGACAATAAATTAATATATGAGGTATTGAAGCATAGATCTCCTACCCCACAAGATAAACTGATCATAAATACCAGCGGAGCTTTTAAAATAAAGGTCAAGAATCTCAAACAAGTACTTAAAGATCTCAAAGACAATCAGTATGACAAAAAAATCAGTTTTCCTTGATACAAGCTTTCTGGTAGCTTCTCAAGTCAAAGGGCATGAATTTCTGGAAAGAACCATTGAACTTAGAAAACAGTTCATTTATGAAAAGGCAAACCTGATAACAAGTCAAATTGTCTTTGATGATTTCTGGTATGTTCTAATCGGACTAAGCAAAGCGTCCGTTACAAACATAGATCCGAAAAAGCTTTACAGCCAATTAAAGAAAGCTACCCAAAATGTCCTTTTGTTTGAAGCTTTGAGTCTCTTGGATTTAGATCTTACTGCAAAAGAGCTGGTTGATACACTTGATATAATGTATAGATTCAAACAAAGACCGAGAGATGCAATTATTGTGAAGATCATGAAAAAGGCAAAGGTAAAATATATTGCCAGTTTTGATGAGCATTTTGATAAAGTTTCAGGGATTTCCAGAATTTATTAGAAACTTTTGTTATCATCCCTATTCCCACATCGTAACAAAAAGATCAGCTATTTAGACTGATCTTAGTGAACAGGATTTCAACAGACGGTTAAGGATTGTAATCTTCCGTCACAATAATCACCCTCACTTTGCCCTGGGGAATTATGTTAGTCACTCTCCCCGTCAAAATTTCCGCTTTCTCCCCCTTCAAGAGAAATAAATTCTCCAATCTCCAACACACCGCCGAAAACGTGAGGCTCCACAATTTGAACAACTACACCCGTATTCACATGACTCATTTGGATTTCTCCTCTCTTTTAGCTTTAGGCGATTATAACATCACTCCGAATACCTACTGGTTCCAAGATTAATTGAGTTGAAGCAAATGAAGCCCATAGTTGTGTATTGGAGTTGTTGATGGTAAAATCAGTGAATTCAAAGGAGACTGACATGCTAGCATTCCAAAAAGGCAGATTGTACGTGCGCCTGATGAACGGTGGTATCACGTTTTTCTTCTACACCTTAGAAGACGTTCAGCAGGGATACCAGTTTTTTGATGCTCAAAACATAGCTGAAATGAGAGGCGGCCACGGCCAACCCTCTTTCGGCGATGACATAGAGTATACCAGGGACGGCGGAGTTGTCGGCCTCGGAACGGTAACGTTTAGAGAGGCTACCCGCGAAGACTTCATGGCCCTCATTCAAAATTGGTCAGAAAGGACTACGGGAGTCTCGGTGCAAACCTGGCTGGAGGCGGTAATGGGGGTTCCCGGCGGTCTACTACAAAGCGAAAAAGAAAGAATCCTCCAGGCAGCAAACGCAGCCAACGTCCTGTGATAAGAACGGAAGGAGCCATTACATTTCAATGGCTCCCTTTCACTTTTCTAAATTAAAATCCCATAGAAGCTCACTTCATCTAAAGTTAAAATTTTAAATTACACTAGGTTGTAAATTGAATTTTGGAAAATAAAAAAAAGCGCAGGTTCAGGCGAACTTGCGCTTTGTTTCCGATGTGATTTTGGCTTGAGGCCTTTATTCTTCCTTCTCCTTCAACTCACCCCTTTGCCACGTGTAGATTATCCTTGCAATTGCCCCAGCGATGGCAAGGACCAAGAGCACCAAAGGTAGAACCTGGATCAAAATGGCCACAAATAGCAAAACTATAAACATGACAACCCCGGCTCCAATCGGCGCACCTATGACAGTAACCCAGATAAACCAATATGGATGCCGCGAACCCCTGTGGATCACGTACAACACCCCAGCCGCGGCAACAAGTGTCAGTAAAACAAACACCGTCCGGCCGGGGAGTGTGTTAAACAGGCTGTCCAAGAAAACCTGAGCGGCTTGCTTCCAAAATTCCATCATTTTCTCTTCTCGCTTTCTTTTTGCGTAGGTTTGTATGTAAAGCTTATAGCATCATAATAAATTTGGTTTTTGTTTGCAAATCGTATTGGGTAAAAAGATTATTCATAAACAGATTTAGGAAGTAAAAAGCGCAGATTTTTTTGGACCTGCGCCTCGGCTTGCGTATTTCGTTCTCTCCCACTAAGTCTTATGCATTTTCTTCTGCAGGAAGGAAAAGAACAAAGCCATTATCAACCCGAACCCTGAAATCGGCAGGAGATATGGAGTAAGCCAAATGATCAGGGCTATTGCAGCCCAAATGACTGACAGTACCATCCCAGAACCCACGGGGAAAAGCAGCGAGAAAAGGAATAGTTCCCAAAACGGTGTAGGACGACCCGCCTTCCTCAACAACCAGTAGTTAACAGCTTCCCCGATCACAATCGATCCTATGACCAGGAAAGGCAGACCTGATGGTGTGAAAGGAATATTTAAAAACTCCCCTGCCAGCTTCTTCCAGAACTCCAGCTGAAGTAGTGGTAACATTTTTCTCTCCATTCTTTTTTGATTTTGTGTCTTATAGTACTATACATAAATAGAGCTTTTGGGGCAAATCATTTCAATTTGAAGAATTTTATGTGAAGGTATATGAATCTTGTGGTTAATAAATGGGTTAGCCTTTTAAAGTGACATTTATTCTAAATGTCATCCTGAACTTGATTCAGGATCTCATATTTTTACAGCAGAGATCCCGGATTTGATCCGGGATGACATGCAAGCATATCACCTTAAAACGCCAGCCCAAATGAAAGGAAGAACCCGAAAGCCTGTCCGACGAAGCTTTTAGCGAAGTCGGATTCTTGTTCTTCCGTTTGGGCCGAATGGGAAAGATACAGGTTATCATTATCTCCAATGCATGCAATTTGCACATTGGTATCGGGCCGCCATCTCAAAACCTCCCAGCATACTCTTCCCGAAGTATGAAGGTACTGAAACCTAGCCCGTCGCCTTTTCGGCTTCGTCGCTCACTAATTTAGTAAGCCAAGGTCCAAACGAAATTTTTAATGGACCGCCTAGTCAGTTTTTACCCGCGTTCACTCTGGAGCGCAGGAGGCCAAACCGACAACCTACACACCAAATCTACAAGGAGAAGTTAATCCTCCCAGTAGACCATTGACCCATCGCAAGTGCATTCAGGGTCAATGCAGACTCCGCCTTCCCTAAAGACTTTGGGGTTACCCAAAGAATCCAACCTATAATCGGAGTAATAGATCCAAGTAACCCCGATTGATGGGTTCTCCTTAAGGAACATTTTCGCATCCTCAAGGGAAAGGAACATACGGGAATTGGAAAAACCCCACAGTCTTACATAACCCAACAGTCTCATTCTCTCATTGGTCCAAGCCTGAACCATCTGATCAAAGAGAGTTTCCCTGTCCCTACCGACAAATAGAGCTCGAAAGAGGGCCAGGGTTAAAGTATCAGCCATTTTTTCTTCTCCTTTTATCCCTAAGCTCATGGCAAAAGCTTGGGAAAGACTTAATTACCCTCAAGCCAATTCTTGAGAGCAGAATTTTAGAATCCATTAATCAAACATGAATCCCAAAATCCCATCAAAAAAGCCGGGAACCAAAGAGAAAACTTCTCTTAAGATCTCGGCCTTCCAACTCGCGCGAAACTATGAAAAAGATCATTGGACAAGCTTGGATCTCTGGTATCCTAGGTACACCTTATTATACTATAAGTCATAGATAATGCCAAGCTAAACAAAAGGCCCGGGCGTATTTTTAATTCTCACCAAATACGCCGGGCCTTAACGAGAGTTCCACTTATCGTTTTTATAACCGGGAGACGTGTCAGCTCACGGTAACCAGGTTTATTCTTCAGCGTTATCCTGGAGAGCTTTTTTGAAGGCCGCGCTCATAGAAGTTTCTCCCTCTTCCCCACCTTCAGTGTAAAAAGGAGGTTTCTCGGGTTTGGCCTTCCTTGTGCCGCTTGGAATCGGAAAGGCCTTGATCTCCTCAAGCTTTTGCCTTGCGGTAGCAAGCTCAAGGCGGGTCTTTGCAATTTCCTCTTCATAGTCTTTCGGACCATAAATTGGAATCGCAAAATACCCATAGATCCTTACCTTCCGTCCTCCGCGGCCATTGGGACCCTCGGGATTATTGCCTTGATACTCAAACAGATGTAGCTGTGTTGAGTTCTTGGCCCTCACCCGAGCGTAGCATCGCACACCGGTCTTGGCCTGTGTGCGTGTGTAGGGATCAGCAATGAGCTTCACCCAGGTCCCGCTTGCCTCGTCAAAGAACGGACCAGCAATGAAATTACTCTCGTCGCGGGAGCCTTGCTCACCGGTGATAAAAGTAACTTCAAACGCCGCCCCATCTTCAACGGGCATCAAACCATAAGCTGAAGAAAGGCGCTCAATAGCAGCCGCTTCAGCCTGGTCAACCTCGGTAGCGGTTTCATTGCGACTCCGTTCCAAGTCGCGAAGAGCCCACTCAAGCTGACCAATTTCTTCTTCCGCCGCCTTAATCGCCTTGCGGCGCTTGGTGACCTCGGGGCTTGTGGAAGAATAACACCACCCATTAAAATCCGGATCGTAGTCGTCACCGACAATTTCCGGATCCCAGCCGTAAACTTCGCACGGCCAGACGGTGGTTTCTTCCTCACCCGAAGCGGGTTTGAAGGACCGGATCGGATCCTCCCTTTCCTCACGGGAAACGTGAATCGTCACATTCCCAACGTAGGAAAGGTCAAATCCCGTCCCCTCTCCGCGGAAGCGCTCGTGCGGTTCAAGTTCACGAGCTTTTATGGTCTGAATACCGGTTATTCCTGAAGCGGGGAGCTTCACAACCTCCCAGCTCTCATCAAACCGGTTGTCAACTTGCCAGCGTGACCAACGCAAGGCAAGCATTTCGGGGCCAACCATCTCCCAGCGCTTTACGCCTTCCGAGGTATAGCGCTTGCGATAGTCAGTCCCCGACGGCTCAACTTCCTCCCCGTCAGGGCCGATAACCCACAGATCACTCTGTTCGTTGTCGCCCATCCAGCGGAAGTGGCCGGAAAAGTTAAGAAGAATCCGGCCGCTTTCTGCTTCTGACAGAATCTCCTCACACTCGCGGATCTTTTCAAGAGCCGCCGCGTAGTCCTGCTTTTTAGCCTGCAGGATACCCGCCACAGCCCTCGCCTGCTCGGAATCTTTACCCAGTTTTTCAACCAGGTTTTGATATCCACCAAGCGCTGCGAGTCGGCCGGCTTCCGAACCCCTTAACCTTATGGCCAGACTCTTCTCGGCCATAAAGTCATGCTCGGTCAGGGAGGGAAGCTCAACTTCCGATTTCCCTTTTACCTGCGAGTCGTAGTAAAAATCTCCTTTCTTCTCGCAGTCCCCGACCCGAACGTAGCCCCCAAGCCAAGCTACCAGCTCAACGAGCTGGTTTCCCACCGCCTGCGGCAAAAACTGCAGGACGGTGAGGGCTGCAGGAGAAAACTTGGAGCCGAAAACACCTTTTTCGGTGAAATAGTAGAAGGCAAAATCCTTCCATTCTTTCACAAGGTGGTCTCGATCCCACTCGCTTTCAAGGTGATCCAGTGTTGAAGCAAGGATCACCTCTCCGGCTTCCCGCGGCAGGGCATCCACAGAAAGGAGAAGCTTAGCCATATCGGCAACTTCCAGCCTCTTCTCCATCTGAAATTTCTCCGCGATAATCTGCTCCGCTTTTTCATAACGGAGGCAGTTACCACAGATCATCCGGCCTTGGATCCACCACGGATACTTTCCTTCCCGCGTGTCCCCCCAGCCGGAGCAATCCTTGCCACATCGGCCGCAAGTTTCTTCGTGCCGGCAGGTTTCGCATTTGGGATATGAATCCCAAACTTGCAAATCCCGCCGCTTACGACCGCACGGGCATGGGGGGTAAGCTGACTCCAGCTCGGTCTGATACCAAGCTGGAAGGTAGCGAACGGACAAAACCACTTTCCAAGCCGGGTCGTACACCGGATCTAAGCGATGAAAATACCAATCGCCTCGGTCCTGTACGACCAGCTTGGTCAGCTGGTTTATTATTACCGGCAAAGCTTCTTCCCGTTCGCCGGTCTTCTCCCACGCAAGCTCACCCCTAAAGCTTACTTTCTCCCGCTCAAGAGGAGTCACCCGAATCTGGTGCTCCTCAAGAATGGAAGACGAAAGGTCGGCACCCCACACTAGTGTGTAGGTTCTCCTGTAGAAAGGAGTGCCGTTCCTCTCCTGAATCGGCCGTTCGTCACGCACACCTTCTTCGCTCTCGTTAAAGAGCCAGTCGGTTGCGATCGTAACCAGACCGATCATCCCGTTTCCCAGATCTTTCCACCTTTCGGTGTAAAGAGGAGGGGCGGGTTTCCCCCGATACATCGTCCGGCCACGACCATCTTTCTTCGTTGTAATCTCCTCCAGCTCCACACGCACCGTTTTATTAACGGGGGTGCCGGAGGGGAGAAAGACGATACACCTTCCGTAGGAGGCAACAGCCTCCCCGGGATTCTTGCCCTCGCGTGTTTCGAGGGTAACGATTTCTCCGGACATGGCTTTTTAGCCTCCTTTTATTTTTTTGTCATCGCAAGTGAAGGGCGGTGGTCCTGACTTGATTGCTTCGGTCGCTCTGCTTCCTCGCAATGACGAATAATTGGTCATTCTGATGCCTGCCCGCCTCTGGTGGGAAAGCCAGAATCTAGCTGCCTTACAGGCAACAACCCGCTCCCAAGATAGCAGACTGAATTAAAATTTTTTGAATTGGACCTACCTTCCAATTCCAATCTTATTCAGCCAATCCCACTTTAGATCCCGCATCAAGTGCGGGATGACAGAAGAGTCATTCCCGCGAAAGCGGGAATCTAAACATAGGAATTTTCTCCTGATCTTGGAAACGGATTGCTGCCAACAAATTTTAGAAATGAGCCGACAGCAGGATTAATACCTGTTACCTGTCGGCTCATGTGATTGCTTTGGAAACCTTTCTACCCCATAACCTAGAAGGTAGTTTCCATTGAAGGTCTTGTACACGGCAATCCCATTTCAGATTGCTTCGCTACGCTCGCAATGACTAAATACATTGTCATCGCGAGGAGGCAGCCTATTGGCTGACAACGAAGCGATCTAAAAGTGGGAGAAGATTTGCTTCTCAGCGGTTTCGGCCGTGAATTTCGAAACCAGTTCTATCCGATCCGCGAACTCTTGGACAGTCGCGATTGAGCTGGAACCAACATCGCACAAAATTACAAAGATGTTGATTTCCAATTCTTTCTTAACTGTTTTGAGAAAGCGGATAAACTCCGAGCTGACCGCGCATTCGCCATCAGTGATGAGACAAATGTCGGCTTTTTTAAGGCCTTCTTCTTGAATCATCTCAATGGCTTTGCGCAGGGGTCGCTCAAAGTCAGTCCCGCCCCCTGCTTGGGCTTCGGCCAGCTCAAGCATTTGCTGGCCGGTCATCTGGCCCTGCGGATACACCTTTGACAGTTTTAGAACAGAGTCAAAGAGTATCCAGCCAAACGACCGTTTCTGGAGTTTTGCATAGTGAGCAAGAGACAACGTTGCTGCCTTTGCCCACTGTTGCTTTTCTCCCTCCATGGAACCCGATCCGTCTTCACAGACGATCACGGGGCCATGGCCCATCTTTTGCCGAACTTTCTGGCCATGAAGCCTAAGCTCCCCACGCGTCCACCTTTGAAGGGCTTTCGCGCGAAGAGCCGGGTGCACCAATGCAACCAACTCGGTCCTTTGAGCGCGCTTGAGATCGCGACCGGTTTCAACCGTTGCGACCCGCACGCCCTCCCCCGCGATTCTGGACCTAGCTTTGCGGGACGCGATCTTTCGAACACGCCCAAGCAAAGAAGCAAACTTTTTAAGCGCCTCGTTGCGCTTCATCCGTTCAAGTATCCCCAAAGTTTGCGGGATTCCCTGGCGGGTGAGTTCGCTTTCTTCCAAGCCCCAGGCCTCAATGGTTTCGGAAACCTCTTCCACCTTGGTCTGGGCATTGCGGACGGCTTGAAGTCCTATACGAGTCAGCTCACGCAGTTTTTCCTGCGCTTGCTGACTGCCGGGTTCCCCAAGCAGATCCCCTGCCAGTTTTTCGGCTTTAGCTTTTGCCAAATCAGCCTTTTGCTTTGCAGAATCCGCATTTGCTTTCGCATCGGCGGCTTCTTTAGCAAGCTGATCGGCAATTGCCCGCGCTTCCTCCTGGGTCATACCAGAAGACAGCGCGCCCTCCATAGCTTCGTCAGAAGCGACGGAGGGTTGAGCCTGTTCCGAAGTCAACTGCCCTTGGCCGCCTGAGAGTTGACCACTTGGCTGTCCGCCTTGTGGTTGACCTCCCTGTTGACCTTGGGACTGACCCGAACCTTGTTGACCGGTCGCTTCCGCTGCAGCATCCGCCAACTGCTGAAGCATCTGCGCTTGGGTTTGCGCCTGTTGCGCCTGTTCTTCAGCCTGATTGGCTTCCCCTTGAGCGGTTGCCTGCTCCCGGAGCTTTTGCCGATCCTCTTTTGGCACCAAAGCTAGGACGGATTCGCCCATTGCGACAGTCCCAAGGACCGACTTCAGCTCCGAAAGCGCCGTATCGGCATGAAGCTCCTGGTAAGCACCCGATTTAAGGGCTTGCCCCAAAAGCTCCCACCAATACCGCCGATCGGCAGGGACCTCATCACTCACCTGCGGTTCTGGCGACCACAGGGTGTGATAAAGATCCAACAAGCAACCCTCAACTCCCGGAAGTGCCTCGGCACCTTTTTCTTCCAGTTCCGGGATTGAGGGTACATTCTCACGGTGACGGAGGTAACGCAGTGCCGTAAAGGCATCCGCGTCGGTCACCGCAAGCGCAAGTACTTCCTGCCGGGTGACCGGCCGTGGCCTAGTGGCCATATCTTCCTCCAGTTGTCATCGCGAGCGAAGCGTGACGATCTCGGCTTGATTGCTTCGGCCGCTCCGCTTCCTCGCAATGACATGAATCACCTATTCGGTGCGATGAAAACCGCGATCACTTTCTGCTTCACGGCCTCCACCTGCTGGTGCAAATTGGCAATTTCCTGCCGCATTGCATCACCACCTTCCACCTCACCCTCAAGGCGCATCAGCTCTTTCACAGCGCTTTCGCACTGGGTCAGAGCCGCAACGCCCTTAGTGCGGTCACCACCCAAAACGATCTGAACGGTGCCGCCGGG
Organism: candidate division WWE3 bacterium RIFCSPHIGHO2_01_FULL_40_23; assembly: GCA_001772615.1. GTDB lineage: Bacteria > Patescibacteriota > WWE3 > UBA101185 > 2-01-FULL-41-18 > 2-01-FULL-41-18. Next base: position 127,855 of record MEUZ01000007.1, read on the forward strand.
GGCGAGGAGGCTGTCAACGAGCTCTTGGGCCTCCGTGAGCGCTGTCTGGGTATACGGCGCGAGCTTCGCCTTGACAACGGCGATTTGCTCGGGCGTATACCAGAGCAACCACTCAAGGACGACGAGGTCCTGCTTTCCAACCACTGTCCGACCGTTGAGCAAGGCGTTAGCCTGCATCACGTCGAACAGACGGCCGAAACGCCGATCGTCGTCCCAAGCCCACTTGAAGTCCGCCGAAGTGTCATCAACCAGCTCCTGGAGGATATCCAGGGTGGTGTCGATGATCGCCTCGGGGACCTCGACGAACAGACGAGCCTTGCGCAGAACCTCAACATCCGCCAGGGTTAACTGGGCGACTGCCTGACTCCGCGAGCTTGCGCGGTCGCGGCTGAGCCGAGCCTGCACAAGCTTCTTCTTCCCACCCCGATCCAGTGGGTTCACCACAACACGGATGGTCATACGAGACCACACCGCACTAAGGTTTCCTTCCTGATCGGGCAGCTCGTTGCTAGCAGCGAGGAAAGCCAATAATGGCGTTCTCACCATCTGGCCTTCATGCCTCACCCCATCGCCTTTAGAGAGATCGAGGAGAGTCTGAAGCACGCTGGCTTCCGACTTCCAGATCTCGTCGGCGAAGACGATGTGCGCGAGGGCCGCGCGCCCGAGCTGATCACGCGTTCGGATCTGCTTCCCACCATCCGCGGTCGGAACTTCTTCGATCGAGGTTGACTCGACCAAAAGCTGTTCCACCGAGACGATGGTCGGCATGAGCGCGTCGTAAAAGACCGCGCCCGAAATCCGACGCACCAACGCCTGGATCGTTCCCGTCTTGTCAATCCCGGGCGATCCGAGGAAGAAAGCCGGACGACCAGACACGAGGGCAAGCCATGTTGCCCAAACGATATCGCTGCGCTGGATGTGGCTTGCTTCCACATCAGCGCTGATGTCCCTCACCTTGGGGGCAAGGGCTAAAGCCTCTTTTAGCAAGGCTTCCATTTTTCCCCACCTCCTCGGGGGGGTATTCTAATAATTGGGATTTGAAAGGTTTCCGGATTTACCGGAAAGAGGGTTTCTCCTCTCTAAAACTAAAACAACTGCGTTGAGTATAAATATTGTTTTAATCTTAGAGAGAAGGGCCAGCAGAAAGTATCTTTTGAATACATTGCTGACCCAGGCAATCCTTATATCTCCTCGAATTCAAAATGAAGCGCTTTAATCCGGCGGAACTCAACAAACTTGTACCACCGCCCTTTAACGCTCACTTCCCCTTCAGCCGGTGGAACCTGTTGCATTTGGGCCCACAAAGGCTTGACGCCAAGTTCCACGAGCTTTGCGATCACGGAGAGGGGAGCCCACGACAACGATGTCATCGTAACCACCACTACGAAACCGCACGACGATATCCTCAGCCGATGAAAACGGCTTCGGATCCTTCACCACCTCAACCTCACCAAAAATCCGCTTGAGAGCAGAAATCTGAGAGGGGAGGGGCTCATGCTGGGACATCCACAAGATCTTCTTCATTTTTTGGGCCTCCCGTTTCCGATCAGTATAGTTGCTATTTTCCAGCACCAGCTATACCAATCGGTTTTGGCACTTTGGGTTTCGATCCAAGCTCGCCATCTATCATGCGAGTCGGTTCTTCGCATCAATCTCCCAGCGAGAATCTTAAACCAAAGTTTTAAGAACTCCCAGAGGACCTCAATCATTTCTCACCTCCGCGGAGTTCTTCCACCGCTTTTTTGAAAGCTTCTTCTCCTTCATCGCGACGGATAACTGCCAACCAGCGCGTACCCTTGGCAAAAGTCAGATTCGTCATCTGATCTTTTCCCATCAAACGCGTATACAAGCCAGCCGCATCAAACGAAGCCGATGGGGATTTGGATCCTGCAATTTCAATCGCCTTCTCAATATCTTTCCCATCGACCCTTCCCTCCTTATACAGAAGGGTCAAAAACTGGACACCGGTACGAGCATCCATCTTAAATCTCCTTTTTTTAATGGGCCAATATCAATATTAAGAAAAAGGTTATTCACCTCACAGAATTTTCTATTAACTAAATTGAAATAAAAAACTCTGAGAAAGGCTTAAGAGACTGGATTTACCAAAATCTTAAGCCTATGTGTGGGTCAGGATCTCAAACGGCGTACCGCCCGTCAGAAAGCGTGTACACCAAATCCCTCCTTTCACCAGCTAAACACTTGGCCCCCGCACTCTCCATAATTTCCGGAGTGAGCTGGACCCAGCCTTCCCCTGGTGAAGAAAGACCGAGGGTTGCCACCTTAAACATCTGGCTGTTCCAGTCTTGCGAAAGCCAGAACGTCCAGGAAGCGGCCTGATCTTCCGAAACCCACTCGGGAAGATCGAGCCGAAAGCCAGCAATCGCGGTTACGGCGATCATTGGCTCTATTCTCCCCTCCTCCCCAAACCGGAAACCATGTGTTTCCTGGTAAGGTGGGGAAGGGTTTACCTCCCAACTCCCGTCGATGAAAGCGACAACGTCGCCCACGACGAGAGCTCCTTCTCTGCCTTCGACAGACAGAGCACGGACCGATGATCCGAGCTGCTGCCACTCAACGGCAGACGGGTATCTGATCTTCATCTCAACACTCCTTTGTTTCCCGTCGGGCTCAAGGCCTTAATGGGATGTTGTTGAATGATTTCTTCTTTGAGCTTTCGCTCTCAAAATCTTCCATTAGATTGCTTCGCTACGCCTGCCTGCCGGCAGGCAGGCTCGCAATGACTTTAAACCAGGTCATTGCGAGGCTACAAAGTAGCCGAAGCAATCTTGAGTAAATGGAAAACTTTAAGAGCGAGCCGACAGAAGAAGTACAAAGTACATTCCAAATTCTGTCGGCTCTAAGAGATAAATTGCTTTGTTGGTTTGATTTCTAATCGACGTTAGCGCGTCGTCAGGCTCAAACCTTCCTAAAAGCCTTTGGTTTCGGGTTCGGGTTAGAAGATCCAGGAATTAAGTCTCTCCCTTTTCTTCACCCCCGATTCCATTTTACTTTAAAGCGGAAACGGAATCACACTCCCAACAGGAACCTGGCTATCGTTTGAAAAAACAACGACAGCAGGCCCATGGCTGGGGTGAAGTTCGCTCCACTTTTTCCCGCTGACGGTGCGGGAAGACTCCCCAGGTTCAAATACAGCAACCCAGGAAGTTCCAGATTTGGTGTAGGACCTGGCGATAGCGCCGGTTAGCCACCGTGGCGCCTTGCCCGAAATCACTATACCCTTCTCCGTTTTCACGGAGGGCGGGATCACCAAGGGCAAATTCTTTACATCAAAAATCTGCCCGGGGATGCCAAACTCGACAAGAGTATGATCATCCCTCTCCTCAACCCGCCAGTTGAGAAGTTGGCTGCCCTCACCCTGCGGTTCAACCTCCGGTATTCCTACATAACCCCAAGCTACCTTGGGATCATAATAGAATACCTTCGTTGACTTTAGCCCGCAGGCGAGGGCATGGTATGGGGCTCCAAGCGGCGTGTTTCCCCAGAGGCACACCTTGCTTTGGCCGGCAACCTTTGCCGATACCATTGCAAGTAGCCCGGGGAGAACCGCCGGGAGCCAATCCCGATCCGATCCGCCATTTCGGACAGGGAGATTCAGACCCTCAGCCAGTCGCGGAAAGTTCACATCCGCAAGCTCGGACCCATCGGTCCAAGGCTCTGGCTGACCCGCAAGCTTTATTAAAAGCTCGGCCACCGCGCGGGCAGTCGGTGACCCAATCGGTGGCGTTTCCCGCTCAAGCCTCGTAATTCTGGCTTTGAGTGGAGCCCCCGTCTCAAACACCTCGTCCTCGGCCCCGACCAGAACCGACTCCAGAATCGCCAAGGGTTTTACCCCAAGGCGCCCCGCTTCGGAAATCCAAGTCGGAACCACCTCGTCATATTTCGGCGACGCAATCACCAGAAGGTAATCGCACCCCGAAAGAATGCGCTCGTTTTGGGAAGTCAGTTTAACCCCTGTCGGGGAAAACCTCCCTTCCACATCGAGCAACATCCCGCCAAGGTCGACGAGAGTCACGGGCATTCGGGAGTTGCGAACCGAGTCAACGACCCAGTCCACAAACCCATCAAGAAACTTGCCCTTGCGGCGAACCGCCTTGACAAGTTCCGGGTCCGCTTCAAAGCTCCAGCCGGTGATGCCCTCACCGTCAGGAGCCGCCTCAACGACGACAAAACTATCGCGAGGCAGAAGGGTCCGAAGCAGACCCATGAGAACAGTCTTCCCCGAGTGGGGAGGACCGCCGATGGCCACTTTGACCATTTCCTCCTCCTTTTGGGGAGATAATCGAAGGGCGAATTCCCTTCTTAACATTTTGTTTAGTAAGTTTGATCAGCGTTAACTTACATCCGGTTAGTCTTCCGGAGAGCGCGGCAGTTGCGGAAAGAAAACCTGCTCAAGGTTAACTTTCCGTCCCTAATTCAAGTATGGCTGGGCTGACCCTTCCATTGTTTCATGAAGATTAAACTGCATCTCCACTACTCCATTCGATATTGCTATCGAAACTTAATTTGACAATCAGGGATTTGTAAAAAACTAGGCCTTGGTCTCGCAGGTGGCCGAGGTGATGGCCAGGCGGAAAACCTGCCCACCTGGGAAGGCCACCGAGATGGTGCCCTCGCCGGCCTCGACCGAAACGCCATACGTACCGAGCTCGCTCGCCAATTGGCGAAGAGTCCCGGCGGTGGCGTCCGACTGCCACTTGGCAGTCATGTTCGTGCCCCACAGGCGCATGTCCTGGGGGTCCACGATCTCACCAACGTGGAACGCCTTGTCGGCGCCACTGGCGAGGCGGATGGTCCGCGGCCAGCTCTCCGAAAGGCCGTGAATCGTCGCGGCTTGGAGAGCCGCGGCAAGACCGGCGCCCGCGGGGAGGTATAAAACCCGCCGCGAGGCCCAGTCGGCCTTGGTCAAACCGGTTGCGATCAGCCGGTCGACCATACCCTTGGTCGGGTCGGCCCAGTCGATTTGGCCGACGTTCGCGTCAATGGCGCGAATTTCCTCGACCGCCACGTCGAGGATTTGGGCAAGCTCCCCAAGCTGCCCAGCGCTCATCCCCCGCCCGGACCCGTCCAAGACGGTGTAGCCGAGAAACGCTTCCCCTTGGGGGACATCACCGCGGCGACTGCGGACCGCCTGATGGCGGTAGCCACCGAGGTCCAAAACCCCCACCCGCTCGGCCTTTTGGCCGATCGAGTACAACGTCAGCGTCGGCAGTCCGCTGACCATTTCCAACCCCGCCGTGGCCAAAATGGCCGCCACGGCCTGCCCGGGAAGCGCGACCTCGCCCGCGGTCCGAAGACCGGGGCCGGCGGACTCCAAAATCTTTTGGACCTGGGCCAAAAAGTTCTGGCCAAAGTCCAGGGTTGCCGGCACGACCACGTCGGCCGGCAGGGCCAGATGAAACGAAAATTTGGTCATGAGATTTCTCCTTTCTTCCTAGCCAACACTAATCCTTCCTGTTTTGTTTAAATCCCTCGGACGAAGCTATCCTTGGAAACAGAAAGGTTGATAAATCCTGAATCTGCTCCAACTAAATTTTTGCCGTCACAAAAATCCGGTTGGAGAAAATCCAACGAATATACCCAATCCTTTAGTTTTTATTTCTAATCTGAACTTATGAACGTCATCCTGAACTCGATTCAGGATCTAGATCCTGACTTGCGTCAGGATGACAATTAGTAAGGACTTTTCAGAATGGGAACTTAAAATGAAATTTCCAATCCGCAGAGCTCTTGCCAGCCATGCGACTTTAACTCAAAGTTAGAAGCCCACGCACCTTTAGTTGCGAGATACGGATTGGAATAAGAAATGATTGCTGCCGTCTTCTCCGGAGTTAATTATTTTGATTACTCCAAAGAAAACCGGTCATAGGCAAATATTTTCCAAAGGGTATCTTTGGCCTTTTGTAATTCCCGCCGCGAATACCACTGGAGGTTTCGCCTTTGCCATTTGTAGTGGCGGGAAGCTCAAGGATTTTATTAGTCTCGTCCGGGTTTCTCTATCCTCTTTGAGGTTCCACCGGGCGCCTTCGGCATTTCACAACAGCTTTTTTCAACTTATGAAGAGATACTTCACAAGTACTGTTGGATATTTGGGGCCGATTAGGTTGCATGCTTTTATGCATGGGGTATCCCAAACCCCGGGTGACTTGTTTTTAACCTTACCTGGGTCGATTCACCATTTCCCAGTACCAATACTTATCGCTTTTTAGGCGCCTTGGCAGGGCTATGCAATTTTAACGAAGGCATATCCTTCGGATAATCTATTTCGTGATTATCAATGTACGGGATTTACCCATCCTTGCGGATTGGGTTTCCTCTAATCGCCGGATCCTTCGGACCTGCCCACTGAAAAGTGGACTTGTCCTCCGTAGCCTTGGCGAAGGAGGATGAGTGACAAAGCCTAAATCCCTTCAGGCTTCGGGGGGCTAGTCGGCATGCATGACCTCTTCATGCACCCGGATCGCTTCCGCGATCAGGGCGTTGAAGTCGGTCGCCGGGTCCACGTGAAAAACCTGCACATAGACCGTAGGGCGGCCCTCTTTGACTGGATAAACCAGTCGGAAGGCCCCAACCTCGGCTACCCGATTCCCCCCATCAAATACCACCACATTGTGGAGGTACTCCCCAGTCCGGTAGTTCCGGACGGGGACAAAGCTAAGACTCATCTTCAACCCTCCTTTCCTGCTCAAGGCTCATCCGCCTATGGCGGACGGTTGCGATTACTTAAATCGCAAGGAGCATGCCCACCCAGTGGACGAAGGAAGAAAATGAGTAATTGCCCACCCGATTTTGATAAGCAAATACTCATCTTCTTTACTAAACTCTTGCTTTCAAAATTTTCTATAAGATTGCTTCGCTCCGCTCGCAATGACGTTAAACTAGGTCATAGCGAGGCTACAAAGTAGCTGAAGCTTGAATAAATAAAAAACTTTGAAAGTGAGCCGACGGCAGGAATAGTACCTGTAGTTTACATCGGCTCAGAGATTTATTGCTTGCCATTTTCCCTTCAACCGTTACCGGATGTCGGGCACAACCCAATAGATTAACTTAAGTTTTGATCTCGCCTAAGATCTCACTTAAGAGCCGTTTCCTTTTTCATCACTCCGCGCGGTCCCCAGGGTAAGGTCTTAACCCGTAACCGCTTTGCGCTCATGCTTATCCCTCCGTCTCTATCAGGCGTTCAGGAGGTGCTCATCAGCCGCATGAGATCGGTCCGTTCCGTTTGCTCTTCAAGGCTCTCCCTAAAGGAAAGCTCAAACGGAACTTTCCTCAGGGAGCCTCTTCACAAGAAACGAAGAGACCGTTCGCCTTAACCGGTTTTTCGCACATGGTGCCATGTTTCCGGAAAGGCAGGGTTTGCTGATAACCCTTTCACACTAGGCGCGGGCGTGAAGGGCCTTGTGGACCTTCTGCCGCGCCTTCCGGCTTCCCCCTCCGCCGTACAACGCCCCCTTCTGCCCGGGAGCGCCCTGGGCTTTCCGGGAGTCCTGGGCCCGGGCGGCCTGCCGAGCCGCGCGAGCGCTCTCGCGGGCCGCGTTGAGGGCCCTCGCCTCGGGACTCCCAGGGGCTGGGCGGCGGGCTACCGCGGCGGACGCTTGTCGGCGCCCGAGTTCCCCTGCCGCTTTGCGAGCGGCCTCCTCCCCCCTGAACTTCTCCCAGGCCTCATCGGCCTGGACCTTCACCGTGCGGAAAGCACGGCACGCACGGTCGCAAAAGCTCTGCGACCTTGAGCTCCCCCACGTCGGGGGGAAAACGACCGTGGCGGTCGCGAGGGCTTTCGCCCCGCAACCGCAGTTAATAATATTCATTTTTTACTTCTCCTTTTTGATTTATTTTTCCGTTCAAAGATTCCTTCCTTAAAAGAAATCCTCCAAAGGCAAAACAACTCTTTGGAGAAATATGTCATCGCGAACGAAGTGAAGCGATCTCTTCAGATTGCTTCTCCGCTTCTGACAGTTGGCGGATAGTGGATCGCAATGACTCAAGGAGGATAGGTTTTGGGGAGAAGGCAGGCTTACGAAAAACCTCACCCTCTCCCCTAACCTCAAAATACAAATTTCAAGTAATAGTTTATTCAATTGTCAAAGTGCTTTTGGGCCGTTATGAAAGTGTTAAAATACTAAATGAGTCAATAACGCAATCAAAAAACCCAAAAACGTACACAAAGCATTAATAAATGGATCAATACTTTGTCCAGTTTGGAGGCCCTACCACCTCCATCCTGGATAAAAGTCAACTACTTTTCATTTGGTAGGTTTAGTAATTGACCCTTCTTGATTGACAAGTCTCTTGTCAATCAAGAAGTTGATTCATCGTTTACGGGTTCTGTCATTCCGGCGAAAGCCTGTCATCCTGACGTAAGTCAGGATCTAGATCCCGGGTCAAGCCCGGGATGACAAGGATCCAGTCCTGTACGACATAAAGTCAGCTCAGGATGACTTAAAAAATTTAAATTTGGCTTAGGAAAATGAAGGTAGGGTTAAGTCTCTCCCCTAACTTCAATCCTATTCATCCTAATCTGAACCTCCTTTTAAGAGGTTCAGTTAAGATCCAAACTGTGAGGAGTAATCCTCACGCTTGGGTTCTCTCCCCTCGTACCAAACATGAATTTATTGGCAGGTTACGAAGGTAGGTTTCAGGCTTTAGCCTGATTCGTAAACAAATTAATGTTTACTACTTGTTTATAGTCCGCGCGGATTACTCCGGGCTAAGACTCCTTCAGTTTCAGCTTGAGATTGCTTCTCCCTCAACATCCACCTGCCTCAGGCAGGAGCTCGGGATCGCAATGACGTACTGAAAGCAAAGAACTTTAGCCCTGCTTCGCCCTTCGGGCTACACAGGACTTAAGAAACTGTATTTTCGCCAATGGCGAAAACAGTTTCTAAAGCAATCAATCTCTCGTATTAGAGGCCACCCTTTCCACCGGTTGGCGGACCAGATTCCTCAAGCATTTCCGGCAAAGCCGGTACTAATAAGCTTATTTACTCGCGGTAGGAGGCTAAATTTACTGTCGGTGTTGGGATATACCCAAAACAGGCTCAAAGAGCGTAAACAAGCCAAGCTTTCAATAAACTACAGGTCTTGTCATACTTTTTCGCTAATTTACCGATACTTATAGGACAAGCCTTTAAACTGCGTGCTTTGTTATTTACCCTACTCCGTCCGCCTGTCGGCTGACTACGCAGGGCTTAAGAGCTCCCAATCTGCTTCGCAGGAAGAAGCCTCTAAAGCAGGCATAAATCTATCTGCACGGTCGGTAGGACCTTAAAAATCTCTCCCCTTTCAAGGCAGGTTAAACCTCCTAAATATCGGGTGTTTTCAAGTATTTCCGTGCCATGTAGACAGATCTCTACCTGCTATTTCTCTCATTGTCATATAACTATAGGTTCTTCTAATCCGGTTACCCTTAAAGGCCAACAGGACAAGACAAAGCTTTAGCCTTCTAACCCAAGTTATAGGCAACAAAAAAGCCAGGATCTAAGGAAAAGACTTTTCCCTAAATCCCGGCTTTCTATGAGAGTTACAAGCTTTGGTAGGCTTTAACTTAAGCACAAAGGATATGGTAGGTCTCTCCCTTCACTTAATTTCAATTTTCAAAGTCCATTTGACTTTACGATCTTATTATATCCTATAGCAAACATTCTGTCAAGTGCTCTGACAAAATACACAAAATGAAAAGAAGCAATTTAGCTTCCATCACAGCACTATAATACTACAGGTCTTGACATTTGTCAATAACTTTGACACTATTTCTTTATGGATGTGTTTGAGGATACACTTTATCATTGCGGCTTGTCAGAGCCTGAAGCTAAAGTCTACACTGCTCTCCTTAACTCCGGAGGCCAAACTGTTTTACAGCTATCCGCCCACGCTTCGCTTAAGCGCACAAACCTCTATAACGTTCTTGAGGACCTCACCAAAAAAGGCGTTGTAGCGGGAAAGAAGGTTAGAGGCAAAACCTTATATTTCCCTGAATCACCCAGAAGACTTGAAGACCTGCTCCTTGTCAGGGAAAACAGTATTTACACGGCAAGACAAACCCTGGAACTTGTGATGGGCATCCTGCAATCAAAATTCAACCTGATTACCAACAAACCCGTAATAACCTATCTTGAGGGTCTGCCGGGACTTAAAAGGCTGTACCAAGATATCCTTGATACCGGCCAAGATATCCTTCTATTCAGATCAACTTTTGATGATAAAAGAGCCGATGTTGACAGGCTCATTAAAAAGCAAATCACCGACCAGGTAAAAAGGGGGATTCACGCCCGGGTCATAAGCCCCTTTGAAACGGACGCCAAGGAAATGTATTTAAAATACGACAAGTTCAGGCTGGTATCGCAAAAGTTCACTACAAAATTTCCCTTAAACCTTCCCGCCCAGATAATTATTTATGGAAATAAAATCTCAATGTCTACAATAAGAAAGGACATCATCATTACTTTAATTGACAATAAAGACATAACCGAAACCTTTAAAGTCCTCTTTGAGTTTGTTTGGGCTTATCTTGAAACGGAGCACAAAGAGCTTGTAAAAAACTGGAAGTAAAGCCTTAAAACTTTTCTGATAAGTAATTATCAAACTTTCTTGCGGCCTGCGGGAATCTCTCCGCTAGTTCTCCTGAAAAAGAGGCTTCATTGTGGGCTTTCTCTATACTCACAAGGGCTAAAACCTTACCCGGCCTTTCAGAAGGATAAACTTTCCTCTTTACACCGTCCTCCGTCACCGTCTCAATCCTTCCGACGCCAAGATCAAGCGAAACAGCTTTGTGCCCTCGGGTTTTTAAGTCACTAAGATCAATTGCAACCCTTCCCTCTTCTTTAGTTCTCCCATGTGTAGATTTAAAATTAATCCTGGCTTCTCCCCCCTCCACAGATTCAGGCCTGATGTTAACAACAAGTCTATCTAAAGTATCCGGGTTAATAAACTCGTATACCGTGGCATTGTTCCTCTTATCAACATTTTTAGGCTTCTCCAGTACAAGAGGAGAAGGGCTTAAAGACAGGTTTCCAATTAATGTAAGAGTATGCCTTATTATTCTCATGTTATCTAAAATATCTTTAACTTCTATATCTGTATCCCCACCGCTTCTTCCGAGTATTAAAGCCGCCCTCATAAACTCTGCGCTTTTTCTAATTAACGCCTCATAAGCCTGGTCTGAAAAGGATACGCCCACAGCTGTTTCAGTATTACGAAGGATGCTTCTTAATGAATCGGCTTCTTGCGTCAAAGCATTAAATTCATTAAACATGCTGATTTTCTCATGAAATGAAACTCTCTCTGACTTTGAAAACTCTAATATCTCTTCTCCGCTTGCTCCATAATCCATTGTTAGGAACGCTTTAAGACCGCTTTCTCCAAAGACTCTGATAAACTCTGTAAATTCGGTTTTTTTATCTTCCTCCAAAGATGAGTAATGAACTACAAACCAGCCTTGCTCATGTAATTTAAGTGAACTTAGTTTAACGCCCGTTTTCTTGTCCATTTCATCAAAAAGCTTTCCATATCCAGACAAAAAAAGCTGAAGGAAGAATTCCCGTGAGGCTCTTTGCTCTTCAGTTTCATCCGCTTTTGGTAAAAATACATCTTTGGAAGAAAGTTCTAACACAAGGGCATCAACTGCTTTTGCCTCTTCTTCCAAATCAAGTTTAAAAAACCCCAAAAGCCTCCCATCTCCTTGAAAAACACCAATCGAACCGCTATTGTCTATTCTTTGAACATAAGAATCACCGCTTCCATAAAGCCTTACAAAAAATTCAGGATCCTTCTCTTTTACAAGATGGTAAACTTTATCAAAATAATTTACCCCTTCCTCGCTCTCTACACCTATTTTTCCAAGCTCCAGCCTATATAAAACTTCCGCCGACATTCTTTTAGTTAGAACGTCACTGCTTTCAAGATTCGCAAGAAGAGGCTCATAAGCGTCATTAATACCAAGCTTTTCAAAAGCCTGCACATAGTGCCTAAGGGCACCATTTGATTGGTATCGCATAAAGTCACAAAGAAAACCGATTAATGCCTCCTTGTCCTCTGAAGTCCCGGATTCTCCAAATCTAACAAGATAATCAAGCACATCAAGATGAAGGAGCATATGTTCATGAGATCCCCACTCAAGTTCCGAAGGGGTAAAATACTCTTCGTCGGTTAAAGGACCAGCGGGTACTATGGTATCCGAGAGATCGACGGTATCAAAGAAGCCAAGCTCACCGGTTTTGGTATTAAAAGCCCAAACAGCGTCTGAGGAGGGTGAAATACCGACCTACTGTTTTATAATTGCCGTGCTCCGTTCACTTGAATCCCTTATCTTTTCTGACAAGTCTTCAAAAAGTTCTTTAACATAAGGAAGGCCGGAAACTCCGCCTACATTAACGACTGATGCGGCAAATTCATATCTTAATGTGTTAAACACCCCATGATCCGTATGAAAATGACTGGTAGCAAAATCGGATAAAGATTTCATGGCTTCTTCTTTTGATGCCTGATCAAAAGTTTTTGTCGCTTCTTCATAGCTTTTTAAAGCGGGAACTAAAAACTCATTCATGAAATGAGCATGGCTGCCTCCCGCTCTGGTATCAAAGGTGTCGGTAAAAGAGAACATCATTGCCGGCATTTCTGACTTAAAAACCGGATATACATTATTTTCTAAAAGACCAATATAGGCTTTTACAGTTTCATCTGGGGATCTAGGGGCTGCCTGATTTTCGATCTCGGCAAGCCTTAAGCTAAATGAAGAAGATTGAGGCAAATATTTTGCTTTAGACTTTAAGTAATCCTTTCTTGAGTTATATTGAACCGGATAAAATCTTCTAGCAGCCCTTTCCTCATTCAATATTCTGGATTCTTCAAAGGAATCCCTTTTGGGTATCGGCTGTCCCTTACCGGAAAGCTCTCTAAACTCTTCAATTGTTATCGTACTTTCTGGTTGTACGTAGGCATTTGGGAAAAGTTGTGATTCATCCATACCTTTAAAAACAGGAGGAATATAATCGCCTGGTTCTGGTTTAAACCAATCATGGGGGAGACTATCGTCATAACCGGGCTCCTCATCATTTTTTTTATCAGGTCTTTTTTTAGAATCATTAGAAATGGCTGCGCCTGGAAAGAGCTCACCTACAAGCGAGGTGTCTTCTTGTCCAGGAATTTTGGTTTGTGCATCGGGATCTATATCAAAACTTACATCGGAGGCGGATTTATTACCCACAAAACTATTATACTTAAATCCAATCCTGAATGAACTAGTGAAATTCACTTTCGCGAGTTTGAGAGCCTACGCGGCAATTTGATAATTATGATAATATCAACAAAGAAAGGAGAAAGGCCATGGCTTACCTTACTTTTGACCCCTCAGACAAGGGTTTGGAAGATATTCTGGTTCAATACGCCCACCTGCTGGAAAAAGCCCTGGTGGAGGGGCTTATTCCGTTTGGAGTGGACGAAGACGACGTTATTGTGAGGGTCCTGAAGTGCACAACCCGCATTTGTAACAAAATGCACATCAAGGTCACTTTGGAAACAGATAACCCCGCTGTAACTGCCGACGCCGTTACCGTCATGCTTCGCAAGGTGCTGACTGCTGAACCCTTCGAGGTCTCCCGCATCTTTGTCGGCGATGAAGGGGACTGGGCTTCAAATTACGAATAACTCAGAAACGGCGGCACCGGATTCCCAACTGCCGCTTAGCTTTATCGCCTCCGGTTTTATCAGAACCTCGGAGGCGTTTTAACTCTCATCCGGGGAAAACCTCTTCGCATTCCACTTACCATCAGCTTTTTCCAAAACAATATATGGCTTTCCACGATCGTCTAAGTAACAATCCCTTAAAACTATCAAACGGTCGGAGATTACTAACGGTTCAAAATTTCTCCCCGTCCTCTTGCCAAGATCAGAACCGGGCTCATGGGTATAAAGCAAACTCTCCATTAATGAAAAATTATTCGGGTCACTTTCATCCCAAGTGACAAAACCATCTCTCCGCAGTATTCCCTCGTCATCCCTCTCAAGGCTAAGACGATGGAATAATTCCTGAAGTGCGTTAGGTTTTTCTCCGGTCATAAAAACGCCCCTAACTATAGTGGAATTTTTATCAAAAAAATTAAGAAGCTTTTCGCGCGCAGTGTCATCAGGAACTTCTAAATTAACGCTGGATTGAATTTCCTGACCCTGCGGTGTATTTTCTAATGCTTGGATACCAGAAATCGTAGCTCCGGTTTGTGGGCCTCCTTTGTAAAACCTTGGGTAAAGCGCCCTCACATCATCATTCGAAAGCAAAACCCGTTTACCCTCCTCGTCTGAAAAATACGGAGATCCGGTTTTGGTATCGTACTCTACGTGAATCTCATTCCCTTCTTTATCCTTAAACCTTATTGTCTCTATCGGTCTATTGGTATCGGAAGTGTCTCTCATTCCCTTCCCAAGCGCGGCCATAACCAATGCTCTGGCTTTTGCTATCTGCGAATCTTTAATGTTATCCGGATCAATTTTAGGATCAGGTTCAAGTTTTCTAATAGTCAAACCCTCGTATTCGCCCTCGGCAGAATTCACTAAGTTCTGAGATGCCCCCTCCTTAAGCCCAATGCTTAATTTAATATCAGCGCGTACAGCTTTATCTTCTTCAAACATCCTATTAACAACCTTTCCCCAGACCGCTCCGTTCAAAATGTTGTGGGCCTCCAAAGGATCCATTCCTTTTGGCATGATAATAACTCCAGATGCCGGTATTAGAACAATCCCATCGGTAGTTGTTATTGTTTCAATGGAATTCCCTGCAGCTTTGCCTAAAATTTTTTCTGTCAGCTCCGCACCGAATGTATCAAATAAATCGGAAACTAAGCGCTCATTCAATTCTTCTATTTGAGAGGTTGAAAGTTCGTTTTTTATACCCTCTGTCTCGGCGACATTACTCACATACTTAGCTTACAAGATTTTAATTGTGAAAGTAAAGCCGGACTTAAAATTTACTTAAAGATACCTGATCTTTAATCCACCGTCTCTTAACTCCATCACCTTATCCACATCAACCTCGCTCACAAAGTACCTGTCGTGGGAGACAAGAAGCAGAGCGCCCTGATACTCCCTTAACGCACTTTCAACAGCTTCCTTTGCCGAAATATCAAGGTGGTTTGTGGGCTCATCAAGGATCAAAAAATCATATTCACCGCAGGCAAAGACCGATAGCTTCAACCTTGCACGCTCCCCCGGGCTTAACATTTTAAGTTTTTTATTTAATGCCTCCCTTTCAAATAAGAAGTTTTTCAGGTGAGAGTAAGCCTTGTCATATATCAGAGAGGAGTTCTGTAAAAAGTAGTCCAATACATTTAGATCAAGGTTAATTGGCTCATTTGATTGAGCAAAGTACCCAATTTTCAACCTCTCCCCTACTCTTAGATCTCCGGAATCAGCTTTTAATAGGCTTATAGCGCTATTTTCCGGTGATTTATCATTCCTCAAAAGATAATTTGAGTAAATTAGTTTAACAATGGTGCTTTTTCCCGCTCCATTTGGCCCAAAAAGCCAAATTTTCTCTTTGCCTCTTATTTCAAAATCAACATCAGAGATAACAGGCTTTCCATCAAAAGATTTGGCCAGCTTTTCAGCTTTTACGATAAGCTTTCCCGAGTGGGTATCACCCGCAATGCGTAAGTTTTCCATTTTCTTAATTTCATATCTTGAAACTTTATTTTCTTCAATCTCCCTCTTAAAACGGCTTTTGGCTGCTTTTACAGCTCCGGTTTTGCTCCCTACTATCTTGTGAGCAAGGGCTAAAAGATCCTCAAGCTTCTTCTTTTTCTTTAAAAATCTTGTATATTCATCCTTTTTCTTCTCGAGAAACTGAAACTTTTGCTCCTGGAAAGTATCATAATTTCCTTCAAAAACATGAAATTCTTTATTCTCAAGCTCAAAAACCCTTGAGACCGTGTTATTTATGAAAGATCGGTCATGGGAAATCATTAAAACATTTCCCTTAAAATTTTTTATAAAATCCTCAAACCATAAAATACCGTCTATATCCAGGTGGTTTGTAGGTTCATCAAGTAAAAGGCTCGTGGGTTCATCCGCTAAAACTTCAAGGAGCTTTAGCTTCATCTGTTCTCCCCCGCTCAAAGAGCCTATTTTTGTGTATTCATCAAAATTTGAAAAGCCAAGGCGTGACAAGAGAGCGTCAACAAGATGCTTTTTACCCATTTTTAGGATAATTTTTTCTAAAAATTCTCCTGCCAAGATTTCAAGAGGCAGATCAAGTTCCTGCGGAAGAAATCCGAGTTTTTCCGATTCAAGGAGAACTGAACCGCCTGTTTTTTCCTCAAGCCCTGCAATTATCTTAAGAAGCGTGGTTTTGCCGCAGCCATTCGGGCCGGTTAAAGCGACTTTTTCATTTTTAGAAAGCACAAAAGTAACCCCTTGAAAGAGGGTTTCGCCTGCAAAGTATTCTTTTGCGAGGTCCTTAACCTTAATCACGGAAGAAGTATAGGGTAAAAAAAGGCTATATGAAAGCATAAAAAACCGGCCTAGGGTTAATAGGCCGGTGATTCCTGCAATCTTCATCAGTTAGACGTCCACAAAAACCTCGCCTGTATGATCAACTTGGGAAAAGAGAACCATGAAGGCTACACCCCACAGATCTCTTCCGGTCCCCGGCCAGTCGCTACTTACCTCACCGGTTTCCTGGTTAAAGAAATTCCTCCGAGAGTAAGCGAACCTGGGAAGTGATTCGTCTTCTGGATCAAATCCTTTGCCGGAGAGTGTTTTGTACATCAGATCTAACATACCTTGTTCATACGCCATCTCCCCCGTTTCAATCTTTACAAGCGCGTAAACTGTCCTTCTTCCATCTCTGGCACAGCGACTGCAGTTGTAAATAAGCCTCTCCTCCTTTGGAGGAAAAACTTCCTCCCCGCAAAACGGGCAAGTTAGTTTTGCCATCGTCATTCTCCTTTCAAGTTTTCGAATTGTGAAATTTTAATTATACAAAAATAACAAAGCAAGACCCAATTTTAAAGGGTGATACGATTAGGTAAAGAATTAGCGGGAACTTTCGTTAAGTATAAATTCTAAAGAAATAAAGATAAGACCGCGCCCCGATGATGCCGACGGCTTGTTAGTGATCCCCCTCAAAATAACGTGGGTATTCTCATTCACACTCCACAGAATGCGAAAATTTGAATTCCCTTTATCTAAAGGTTGAGGAAATCAATTAGTCACCAAGCCATGCTCGTGCATCTCAGGACTAACTATATTTTATAATATTATAGATAACTGTCAATATACTTTTTTTGCTTCAGTTGAAGGGTTTTCCTTATGCAGGAAAAAAACGGAAACAAAAATTAAAAACCAGCCAAACATTTGCAAAAAAACAGGAAAGAGTTTTGAAAAAAACAAGTCGGCAAGGTTGAAAGATCTCCTGTGAGGATCAACAAGTATGAGTTCGGTGACATTCTCCCTCACATGAGGCACAAGATGCTTTGTATACTCAAATTCAAAAAGAAGAGATAAAAATCCAAGAGCCAAAAACGCGTAAAATCTTGATGGCTTAATAACAAGCCTTAAAAAGCACAAAAGCGCGAAACCCCCAAAATACACAAGCTCCCAGTTATGTGAATAAAAGCTGTAAGCCGTATTTATTAGGTTAATAAATGTTGTCATAGAAGAAGCTTGACTAAGAACCCGACCGGAAGTGAGACAAAATAATCGGTCACATTGGCAAAAATCAAAAGAAGGAGTATCCAAAGACCGTATGGTGCAAGATCAAGCCACTGCTCCGATAGATCGGGGGGCAAAAATCCCCACACAACTTTAAATCCATCAAGTGGATGCACCGGAATAAGGTTAAAAAAACATAGAATCAAGTTAAAGTAAACCAAAGACTCTAAAATGTTTCCGATAAACCCCAGTCCAAATACCTTATGAATTAAACCAAATACAACCGCAAACAAGAAATTAGATGCAGGCCCGGCCAGTGAAATAAGCGCCGCGTCTCTTTTAGGACTGCGCAGGAAGTTTAAATTAAAAGGAACGGGTTTCCCCCATCCAAACCCCACAAGGGCAAGAAGGAGGGTCCCTACCGGATCAAGATGGGCAAGAGGATTAAGAGTAACTCTACCTGAAGCTTTAGCCGTCGGATCCCCAAGTTTTAAAGCAATAAAAGCGTGCGAAAACTCATGAATCGTTATGCACACGACAAGCATTGAAAACACGATCAGAAAGGCTAAAAGGCCAATCAATGGGTTTGCCCCGCTTAAGAAATTAAAAAGCATAAAGAGATGATAACACTTTTTTGAAGCCCTTTCTTATGCTAAAATCCTAAAATCATGCTAAGTTTTTTTAAGGAGGCGTACTACGAGCTAACCAAGGTAAATTGGCCTGATAAAAAGCAGACCGTGCGCTTGACTCAATATGTGATAGGTGTTAGTTTGGTCGTTGGCATTTACGTAGCCATACTTGATGCCGTTTTTGGCCTCGGCCTTGAAAGATTTATCATAAGATAAAATATGGATGACGCGCTATTAAAACAGGATGAAAAAGGAATAATTAATATATCCGATACGGTTAATCCGAACGCGATTTGGTATGCCGTCCACACATACTCCGGCCATGAAAATAAGGTCGCAATTACGCTTAAACAGCGGGCTGAATCTTCAGGCTATCAGGATAGAATTTGTCAGATTCTTGTCCCCACACAGGAAAAAATTGTAATCAGCGAAGGGAAGAAAAGGAAAGTTGACGAGCATCTTTTACCCGGATACATCCTTGTCAATATGGTAATGAGCGATGATGCCTGGCACCTTGTAAGGTCAACCACCGGCGTTACGGGATTCGTCGGAACGGGCACCACGCCGACACCGCTTCCCGAAGCCGAGGTTAAGTCCATCCTTAAGTTTATGAAAATGGAGGCCCCCAAGTTTGAGGCTAAGTTTAAGGTCGGAGACAGCGTAAAGATAATTGACGGACCATTTACTGACTTTCTTGGAAAAGTTGACGAAGTTAACGACAGCGCCGGAAAAGTGAAGATTTTGGTTTCGGTTTTTGGGCGAGAGACTCCCATGGAGCTTGATTTTTTGCAGGTAGCTCCTTTGTAAAAGTAGTTTCTAGACCAACACATGGCTAAAAAGATAAAAGCTTTTGTAAAACTTAATATACCTGCGGGAAAAGCTACCCCCGCTCCCCCGGTCGGACCGTCTCTTGGACAGCACGGCGTTCCCCTCATGGAATTCTGCAAGGAATTTAATGCGAGAACGGCCAAAATGGGAGATGACATAATACCGGTCGTTTTAACTGTCTATGAGGACAGAAGCTTTACCTTTATAACTAAAACACCCCCGGCCTCATCTCTTCTTCTTAAAGCCTCGGGAGTTGCCAAAGGTTCGGGCACACCAAACAAACAAAAAGTCGGACAGGTTACAAAAGATCAGGTTTTGGAAATAGCTAAAAGAAAGATGCCTGATTTAAACGCGAGGGATATTAACCAGGCGGTAAAGATTGTGGAAGGAACTGCAAGGTCTATGGGTATTTCAGTAGTTTGATATGAAAAAACAAATTACTTTAAAATCAAAAAAGCATCAGAAGGCCTCAAAACTCCTTGAAGAAGGTAAGATGTACTCATTAGATCAGGCTTTAGATCTTTCAAAAGAAACTTCGTACTCAAATTTTGATGCGACTCTTGAAGCCCATTTTAATCTGGATCTTGACTTAAAAAGTGGTGATCAAAATATCAGAACAACAGTCACTCTCCCCCATGGAACCGGAAAGACCGTAAAAGTGGCGGTGTTTTCAACAGAAAAAGTAAAAGGCGCCGACCTCTCATTAGGTGAAGAAGGAATTACAATGATAGAGCAAGGGAAAATAAAACCTAAAACCGATTTTGACATAGTCGCTTCGGAACCTTCGTTCATGCCTAAACTTGCAAAAGTTGCCAAAATTTTAGGACCTGCGGGAATGATGCCAAACCCTAAAACTCAAACCGTTTCAAATGACCTTGAAAAAACTGTCTCCGATTTAAAAAAAGGAAGAATTGAACTTAAACTGGAAGCCAACGCACCAATCATTCACACAAAAATAGGCAAAATGAGCTTCTCAAAGGATGCCCTTAAAGAAAATTTTCTGGAAGTGTTAAAAGCGCTTAAGGCAAACAAACCGCAGAAAGCTTCACCGAGCTGGATTAAATCTTGTTTTTTATCGGCTACCATGGGCCCCTCAATCAAAGTAGATTTTGAAAGCCTCTAGCTTCTTATACTTGACAAGAGAAAGGGGCTCATGTAACCTTTCTTCGTTTCCGTAGAAAGTAAGGTCCCGCTGTCAGCCAACTGGCGACACGGGTCAATTAGAGGAATCTAGCCTACCGAGGAAAAACAATTTAAGATCCCTTTGCATTAAACTTTAATTGTTATCCTCTAAGCTTGAAAATCAAATGCCAAATCAAAAAAACAAAGAGCAGGTTTTTGCTCTAAAAGATAAAATTTCAAAGGCTAAGTCCATTGTTTTTACCGACTATAAAGGGCTTAACTCAAATCAGGCAAACGAGTTAAGAAGGAAGCTTTCAGAAGAAGGCTCTGAAATAGAAATTGCCAAAAACACTCTTCTTAAAATCGCACTTAAGGAGTCAGGATATGAAATAAAGGAAGTTGAAAAAACTTTTGAGGGATCAACCGCGGCAATTCTTTCTTACAGCGATCCTATCTCACCTCTTAAAAAGCTCTTTGAATTTATTAAAACGGCAGGTTTGCCAAAAGTTAAACTTGGAATCTTTGATGGCGGATTTCTCCCCGAGTCGGATGTGGAAACATTAAGCAAACTGCCTTCCAAAGAAGTCTTAGTGTCCAAGCTTCTTTCAACTTTCAACTCCCCTATCTTTGGATTTGTAAATGTCTTATCGGGAACCAAAAGAAAATTCGTTTACGCGCTAAATGAGATTACAAAGAAGAAAGGTGGGGCCGCTTCTTAAAAAGAAGCGCTTACGGGCATCAAAAATCCCGACAGAAGTCGGGACCTTTGAAAAGCTCACTTAGTGAGAGTTTATTGGAACTACCAATCCTGGTGTATTGTACAACGCAGCTTTTTGTTTTGTCAATATTTCTTTGGTGGACCCTAGGGGAATTGCACCCCTGGGCTTTGGATTGGTAGTTCCAAACCCACACTAAGTAGGGCCCACCAGTAATCTATATAACACAAGTTTAACTATACTACAATATATATTGTATAAAGGGGGTGTTAAAAATGGCAGAATTATCAAAACATGCGGAAAAAGTTATGGAGCTTGTTGAAAGCATGACCGTTCTTGAACTTAATGATCTAGTAAAAGCGCTTGAAGAAAAGTTTGGTGTGTCGGCATCAGCACCCATGATGAACATGGTTATGCCTCAAGGAGGCGCAGCCAATGCTTCGGCCGAGCCGGTTGAAGAAAAAACATCATTTGATGTGGTACTAGCCGATGCTGGAGCCACCAAAATCAATGTCATTAAAGCAGTAAGAGAAATAAATCAGCAGTTAGGGCTTGTTGAGGCCAAAACTCTTGTTGAATCGGCTCCTAAAGTCATTCTTGAAGGAGTTAAAAAAGAAGCGGCTGAAGCAGCAAAGAAAAAGCTTGAAGAGGCAGGCGCTAAAGTTGAGCTCAAATAATCATAGGGAGTAGAAGTTCACAACCCTCAATTCATTGACATTACAGAGCGCAAGCTAAATAATTTAAATGTCAAATGAACCTGCTTGGGAAGAACTCACAAAACAAAAAAGTCAGCTTTTCTATTTTCAAGTTGCCAAACGCTCTTGCAATTTCACTCCCGTTTTTACTCCTATTAGCAGGTATTGTGTACGCGGCCTCCGTTTTCTCTTTTGAAGCCGAGGAGGCTTCATTTCCAAATTCCGATCCAATTGACATCGGAACCGACCCTAATGCTTCGGGAAGAAAATATATAAAATTTAAAACCCCAACCACAATGCCCGCTTCCAAAAAATTTAATTATTTTCAAGACTTTCAGATCAAGCTTTCCGGGACCATGGAGTCTATCCTTTACCCAATCCGTAATTTTCAGCAATGGAAGGGCCAATTTGCTTGGCAATCGGTAAAATCAGATGCCAACCCTTCAGTCCTTTCATCTTCCGTTTTTACTTTCACAGCAGGAGGCGATACGGACGCAAACAGTGAAGCCACTATAGTCTTAAACAATATCGCCGCGTCGCAGGGAGCGTTTCATCTTCACCTTGGCGGAATGAGTTTTAACACAATTACACCCGAACAGAGTTGGTGCAACTACGTAAACTTTTACGATTACCCCAAAAATAGCACTCCCAGATTTCCTTTTGGCTTCCCGTATGAAATAGTTTCAGGCGAGACCGAAGATAATGGTCCGTACGGACTCATTGATAACTTTGCTTCATGTCTACCCCATTCCGGGACAGCATTTGGGCCTTTGCCCGGAGGATCTTTATACGCCAAAGAGTACTATTTTGATTATGCAGGATTAGCCAGGATTATTCTGATATCTCCTGATCTTACGTTCGGATCCGAAACTTATGATTATTCTTCAGGCGCACACAGAACATGGCTAACAAACACCATAGACTCTGCAAGATCACAAAATATTCCATGGGTGGTTGTTGGGATGCACAAAAACTGCATTACCATGGGGGTTAAATCATGTGAAATATCACAGTCCCTTATGAATCTTCTTATTGAAAAGAAGGTGGATCTTGTGCTTCAGGGTGGAGAGCACAGCTATCAAAGGAGCAAACAGCTTGCTATCAACCCAAATTGTACGGGAGTATCCGCGAACACATATAACTCCGATTGCGTGACTGAAGACGGCTTGGACGGAGAACTCACTAAGGATGCGGGGACCGTGTTTGTAATAGTGGGAACAACCGGCGCGGGATTTCAGGGGGTAAACACATCCGATTCCGAAGCGCCCTACTTTGCAAGGTGGATGGGAAACGCAAATAATGTCTCAATCTGCAACAACCCGACATCAGGCTGCACCGCGAGAAAGGGATTTTTAAAGGCTACGGTAACAGACACCCAGCTTGTCGCAAATTATGTAGGCGTAACAAACGGCAACTTCTCTGACGGTTTCACAATTAGTGCCCCACTCCCTACACCCACGCCCTCTCCAACTCCGACACCCCCACCTGACACTACTCCACCGGTAGTATCAAACGGATCTCCGACCATTGAGCTTCCCGAAGGCACAACCTTCACAACAATCAGCGCAACAACCGACGAGAATGCCACATGCAGATATGACAGCGCTCCTGACATCTCATATCCCCTTATGAGATGGCCTTTTGCGGCAACCGGAGGCACTTCTCATTCTTCACTTGTCACCGGTCTTGAGGACGGCACTTCCTACACAATTTACGTTAAATGTGCCGATACTCTCGGGAACGTAAACACAACAGACTATAACTTTACCTTCAGTGTGGCGGCACCGACATGCGTAACGCTTCCGACAAATACAGGTACGGCTACATTGATTTTATCTTTTGATCAAGGAACTTATAAAGTCTGGAGCAGAATAATGTCGGCAGGTGATTCTTCAAACTCTTATTACCTGCAGGTAGATGGGGGCTGCGCCATGAACGTTTCAGACTTAAACGGAATGCCAGTCAATACCTGGACATGGGTTGATTATCAAGACGGGGTAACTTCAGATAAAACCGAGGTTACTTTAACTGCGGGAACCCACACTGTGAAGCTGATTGGAAGAGAGGCTGATACCAAAGTTGACAGAGTTATCTTTACATCTGATCTTGCCTGTGTTCCAAACGGCAAAGGCGATAACTGCGCCGCACCAACATCAAGTGATGCTACAGCGCCTACGGTATCTATAACATCGCCGTCAAACGGGGCCATTGTGCAGAGAAACTCTTCGGTTACAATTGATGCTACCGCTTCCGATAATGTGGGTGTTACAAAAGTTGAATTCCGCGCCAATAATTCCGCTCTGTGTTCGGATCTTTCCGCTCCCTACTCCTGTGCCTGGCAAGTTGGAAACAAACCCAATGCATCTTATACATTATCATCAAAAGCCTTTGATGCCGCGGGCAATACCTCCACAACCTCAATAACTGTCTACTCTTCCCAGTAGAATGGCAGAAAAGACAACAGGATATGCCTCTACGGGGTCACGTCCGCTAGTCTCTAATAATTAATTGTATAGCACAGAACTCGCGGCGTTCTTTCTCGCGCAATGCAATGTCATTCTCGTGAGAGCGGAGATCAACATTGTCATTCCCGCGAAAGCGGGAATCTAGATCCTGGATCAAGTCCAGGATGACAAAACATTGCGCTCCGAGTTCCCCTTAAGAGGCATATCCTGTTGTCTTTCAAACCCGAACCACGGCGGGCCTACTGCACCGTTTGACAGCCTGGAGCATTCTGTGAGAGCATAAACTTTAAGGAAGGTTTTTTGCCCTCGCCTAGTAAAACAAATGAAGCCTTTATCTAAACTCAAATTAAAAACATTCTTTTTCTTACTAACCGCCGTAGCGGTTCTATTTTTGAGTCCAAAACCGCTCCAAAAACTCGCTAGAGCCAACGTTGAATACTCCATGCAGGTTGAAAATCAAGATATTGAGGCTGATACCGTTTATGCCTCAAAAATCTCCGAGCTGTCAAAACCTGTAATAAAGAGTGAAAGCGGGGCCTCCGTGCCGCTTTCAGAATATTTACTTGATCTAGCCAGGAAGCTTCAAAGCCTTTTAATAGGAACTCTTTTTGGGCCTGGTGAGAATAAGGCTGAAACTTCACAAACACTCTCGGCGACCGCTTTTACGTTCTCGGCCGCAGGAGATATGGGCGGAAGCTCGGACGCCAGGGCAGTCCTGGACTCAATAGCTGCCAATGGCTCAACCTTCTTCATCCACCTCGGAGACTTAAAATACGGAGCCTTCTCAACGGCTGCTTCACCGGAAACGGAGTGGTGCAACTTTGTCAAATACTCAAACTACCCCACAAATACAATAAGGAGATTCCCCGAAGGCTATCCTTATGAGCTCATTTCGGGAAACCACGAAGACAATGGAGATGACGGGCTGATAGACAATTTTAAGGTTTGTCTTCCCCATGGAAGCTCCACACTGGGGCCTTTGCCGGGAGGAAGTGACTATGCAAAAGAATACTATTTTGATTACCAAAACCTGGTAAGGGTAATTTTAATATCCCCCGCTTTAACTTACGGATCGGAAACCTACAGCTACTCTTCGGGCGCACACAGAGACTGGCTTATTAATACCATAGACTCGGCAAGAGCGGCCCAAATCCCATGGGTAGTTGTTGCCATGCATAAAAACTGCATCACCATGGGAGTTAAATCATGCGAGATTTCAACTAGCCTTTTAAACCTCCTCATTGACAAGAAAGTTGATCTAGTTCTTCAGGGACATGACCATGATTACCAAAGGAGCAAGCAGCTTCTCCATTCAACAACCTGTACGGCAATCAGTTCAGGCTCATATAATGCAGGGTGCGTTTCTGATGATGGTTCCGATGGAAGTTACACAAAAGGCAACGGGCCAGTTGTAGTGATTGCGGGGACGGCAGGCGCGGGCTTATACTCCCTTAATACTGCAGATCCCGAAGCTCCTTACTTTGTCAGATGGATGGGAGACAACATTTGCAATAACCCTTCAAGCGGATGCACCAAAAGGAAAGGGTACTTAAAAGTTGATGTTTCAAGTTCAGAATTAAACGCTTCATATGTAGGCTTGCCTTCCGGTAATTTTACGGATTCGTTCATAATAAGCCAAACCGCTTCACCTACACCGACACCTACTCCCACTCCAACAACGACTTCCACTCCAACGCCAACACCTACCCCGACCCCTACACCAACTGCCACCCCCACTACCACTGCAACCCCCGCACCCGACTCAACTCCTCCCTCGGTAAACATCACTTACCCACTTAATACCGCGATCATACAAAGAAACGCCTATATAACCATTCAGGCAACGGCAACAGACAACGTAGGCGTTACAAAAGTTAACTTTTATGTTAATGGAGCTTTAAAATGTGCGGATACGACCTCCCCCTACACGTGCTTATGGAAGCCGACAGGCAAACCAAACGCAAGTTATACAATTAAAGCCACGGCCTATGACGCCGCTGGAAACAACACTTCCCATTCAATCACCGTAAGAACATTAAAATAAAAAGGCTTGACAATTTTTCTATATTATCAAGCCTTAAACAAGTCTCTCTATGAATGTAAAGTGCCGGTGAGGAATCCTTTGAAGATGCGCTGACTGATCATCAGTTATTCTTTGGAGGAGGGATCCCTCACACGGCACCTAAAGCAGGCGGAAAGTAAAACCCCAGCGGTGAATGCTCGGTGCAGCCACCAATCGTCTTGCTCTCCGCCTGCCACTCGCAATAATATACAAAAGGAAAAGAATGTCAAATAATGGGAATGTCAAATATTCTCTCTTAAAAGCTTTGCGGCGTCTTCAGGGGTGGCTTTATCCGATACCCAAATCCCCGCCCCAAGCTCAATTGCGCCAAACACTTTTAAGTGAGGCAAAAAACCCACATGCCAGTGAAAAGGGTCAAATCTTTCAGTATGAATCCAGAAATTTCTGTCGGGATAATTAAATGCGTTTCCATAAGCCTGCACAACTTTCTGCAAAACCCCGGCAAAATTATTAATCTCGGTTTCGTCAATAAAAACAAGGCTTGGGCGGTGAGTTTTCGGGGTAATTCTGATTTCATAAGACCATCTGCAGGCTTTCGGCACAAAAACCACAAAATGACTGGTTTCAAGTATGACCCGGTCTTTCCCCGCAAGGACCTCGCTGATCTCGTCGCACCAATAGCACGTGTTTTTCTCATCGTAGTAGCGGATTGACCACTCTTTCTCACTCTGCAGAATCCCAGGAAAGCCTTTTAATGCAATGATCTGTGAATGGGGGTGGACAAGCGAAGCTCCAGCCTTTTTTCCGCGGTTATTAAATATAAACACCTCTTTTTCCTGCGAGCCGTAAAAATTGGCGCGGTTTAAATAAGCCCTTATTACTCTTACCACCTGCTCGTGGTCCAAGTCCTCAAGGTCTTTATCATGATCGGGGCTGTGGATGATAACCTCATGATCCTCAACTATGGGATACTTATTCTTAATTACCCTAACGTGCCAGTCTTCCTGGTCTTTATAAGTGGCAGGAGGAGTTAAATGCTCGTTTCCCTTACAAAAGTAGCAAACATGATCGGTAACCGACATGGTCCCCGCTTTTGCCGTCTCCTCGGGTCTTTTTGCTCTTTCAGTAGCTAAAATTGTCGGCTCCCCAGTTAAGGGATCAAAAATAAACTTGCCCATTTACTTTCTTAATTCTATCACCTTCTTATAAAGCTCTTTGTATTCTTTCGCGCTTTTTGACCACGAAAAATCATTTTTTAGTGCATTTTTAACCATGGCATCCCATTTCCTGCTTCCGTAAAGTTTGTAAGCCCTTGTGACCGCTCTTAAAAAAGCGTTAGGAGAGAAAATATTGAATGAAAAGCCGTCAATACCATCCTTAACAGTGTCTTTAAGCCCGCCCACGTTATGAACTACAGGCAAAGCCCCATATCTCATTGCAATCATTTGTGAAAGGCCGCACGGCTCCGTTCTTGAGGGCATCAAAAATATATCGGAGGAAGCGTAAATTCTTCTTGCTAAACCCTCGTCAAAGCCTAGAGAGATGGAAAGCTTTTCATGGTATTTTTTAACTTTTGAAAGGTTTGCAAGCATCTCTTCATATTTTTTATCTCCCTTCCCAAGAAGCACAAACTGAAGATCAAGCTTTAAGATGTCCTTTAGGCTTTCCCACAGGAGGTCAAGACCCTTTTGCTTGGGATCAAGCCTAGAGATAAGAGACACGAACGGGACGTTTTTAACTGGAAGAGAAAGCTCCTTCTGCAAAAGGGCTTTATTTTCATTTTTTGCTTCTTTCCAGTCTCTTACGCCGAATCGGTATTTGATATTTCTGTCTTTTTCGGGGTCAAAATATGAATTATCAATGCCATTTAAAATTCCAAAAAACCTTCCGCTTCTCCCTCTTAAAATATCGGAGATTTGCCCGCCAATATCATCAAAAAGAAGCTCTTTAGCATATGAAGGTGATACAGTGTTAACGGCGTCTGCCGAGGCTGCACCCTCAAGCATAAAGTTAATATTATTATCTTCAAGATCCCATTGAAGAATCCTATGAAGCGGAATGCTTAAATCAACTTCTCTTACAAGCTCAAGACTTGACTGTCCCTGATAAGAAACATTGTGGATGGTTAAGAGAGTTGCAGGCCTTTCCTCCCCGACTTCCTCCTCCAATAGATGCGTTATAAGCCCTGTGTGCCAGTCATTGCAATGAATGAGATCATAAATGTTAAATGAAGCTTTAATAAACTCAACAACCGCCTTGTTAAAAAAGGCAAATCTCGCTACCTCGTCTTTTAAAGAAGAAAAGGCATCAACTCCGCCCCCCGAGAGAAATCTTTGATTAAAAAGAAGGATAACATCAACGTTTGAGCCGGGAATTTTAGTTTTATATACCGAAACATCATGCGTTTCCCCCGAATAAGGGACTTCTATGGTCAACTGCTTGATAATCTTGTAATCTCCTCTTTTTATAATTGAATAAAAAGGAACAATAACGTCAACATCAACCCCAAGTTTTTCCAAAGCCTTGGGAAGTGAGCCGGCCACATCACCCAAACCCCCTACCTTTATAATTGGGGCAACCTCCGAAACAGCAAACAAAACTTTCATCACGTCAAGTTTAACAGTTAAGATTTATGGTGTGAAGAACAAACGGGATGACAAACCGACCTAGACGGGAAAATACCTCTCCATCCTCTCTTGTATTAGCTTAACCAGCTCTGGGTCCCCGCGAATGTAGTTATCGGGAATGTTAAAGTCTATGATCCTTTTCTTCATGGGTCTTAAATAAGGAAACTTCTGATATAGCTTAAAGGCGTGCCTATCCTCCTTATCACTCATTACCACTACCGTATCGGCCCAGTTCACAAGTTCTTTTGTTACAGGCTGTGTCGCCCCCAGCTCTGTCCCTGCGGATTTTACCTGAAACCTCGGATCATTTTTATATAAATCCTCCGCAGTAGTGCTTCTGTCTTTATTATTGCTGCAAACAAAAAGCAGTTTAATCGGCATAATTTTTGTCAATGAAAACCAAAAGCTCCTTTATTCTGTTTCTTAGCTGGGTCGCTCTTTCAAACTCAAGATTCCCTGAAAGCTCATTCATCTCTTTTGTAAGCCTATCAACCATTTCTAAAACATCCTTCTTTGAGTATTTGGAAAGATCCTTATCAACAACCATTTTGATTTCTTCATCATACTTTCTTGATGTCTCGTCAACTTTTCCCGTTCTCTGCCACTCAAAACCGGTCGTTATAATATCAAAGTAGAACTTTCTTGCTTTTTCTTTATCTTTTTCAGTTGAGTCAGGCGCCGTATCTACTACGTCTGATAACTCCTTAGCTCCACGCTCAATCATCTCAAGGCTCCACCACGGCTTAGCACTTGCCCACCAGAACTGATCGGAATGAAGTGATCTATCCAGGAGGTTTCTTGCTTTTTTATACTTTTCCACCTCAAATTCAGATAATTTGGACAACTCTTCATCTTTCAGACCCGAAAAAGATGATCTGTTCACACATTCTATAGCAAGGTATGTCAAGTCCCACTGCATTTTATGAATTATGTTGTCAGGATCGTCCCATCTGGCAAATGGAACACCGGAAGTGATATCAATTTCCATTAACGCCCAAGTTGCAGGTAAGGTTTCAACCTCGCAAATCTCAAAAGGAAGTTCTAAAAGCTCTGATATTTTTTTTGGGTCAATGCTTTTGTCCCTATAGATTTCAGCAAGTGTTTTATCAAGACCCGGTCTGTGATGGCCGAAGGTCTCCCCATCCATTGCCGTCAGGAAGTATTTTCCCGAAGTTCCTTTCTCCTTGAACTCTTCAAGAAATAATTTTGAGGTGGCAAGTTGGCCTGAAAGAACTTTGAATGAGGAGTACCTGTCTCTAAAAAATATGATGAGGTCGGTCCCTTTTACCTTATACAATCGGGAGAAATCAATTTTTCCAAACTCATAAGCATAAGAGAGCTCTTCTGCAAGAATCCACCTGTATCCAAGCTCCCCCACAATCCTTGCCAAATGTGATGAGTAAGCCATTTCCGGTGGAAAGAACCCTTTTAAAGAAATCTGACCTCCGTCTTGATACTTTTTTGACAGAATTGGACCCTCGATACCAAAGTATTTATAAAGGGAGAGTTCATTCAGGTATATCTGGCGCTTAATTTCACTATCTGGGAGTTTAGGAAGAAGAGGATGATATTTCGCTGAACCCGTAAGTTCAATTTGACCTCTTTCAAGAAGAGTCCTGATCTTATTAATAACATCATGATGGCCGTATGTGTCCCAGAGTTCACATAAAACGGCGCTTACATTTAACGTGAGCTTTGCATTCTCATTTTGAAGCAAATGATCCACTATCTTCCTGTAAGATTCCTCCGTAATTTTATCAACCCAGTATTTTTTTTGTGTAGGAGGCTGATAAAAATGTAAAAAATTAACCCAAAGCATACAAAGTTTCTATTTGATAGAATTTAGCACCCTTTCCTTTAATACTTTAATATCCTTTAATATATCTTGGTCCAACGGGCTTATTTTTTCAGCAGACTTTACAAAAAGCTCAAGACTTCGTTTTATAAGATTAACGTCAAAAAAAGGATTTTTTGATGACCACCAGTATTTATCAGAGTTAAGAGCTTTATCTAAAAGTATTCTTGACTTAATAAAACTTTTTTCATTCTCCGATAAATCGGAGCTGACTGAAACCTTATTAAAGTCCCAGACCGGAAGATTTCCAATATGGTCTCCGCTGGTCTTACCTCCCATTTCTTTGCTTACTTTAGATAAACTGCTTAGCATAAGAGATTCAAAATCGCTGAAAGCACTATGAACTTCATTGCCAGATAAATACCATTTAGGATAAACATTCCCCTCTTTCATATCTTCATCCGAAGCCCCCCATGAAGCTTCCACCACAGGCGTTTCTTTCTTACTATCAAATTCGTGCATAAGATTGCTAAGTGTACTAAATGTATGTCCTTCCGCTAAAATCGAATCTAACAAGTTATCAAGAAGGTCTATGCCTCCTTTGTTATGGTGACCAAAAGTTTCTCCGTCTAAAACTATCAAGGCAAATTTTCTTCCCAAAGAGCTTAAAAACTTCAAACCTTCTATGAAATCACCAGGATCAGAATCTCTTTTATAAGCAACGCCCAAACTTAACCCCCTGTCTCTAAAACAAATCTTGAGGTTAGATCCCAAAAGCCTGTAAAAGATTCCGGAGCTTTTTACCTCCTCTCTTTTATCCCCCGGAATACTAACTTCGTCCAGAATTACCCATTCATAACCCAAACTCTCTACAAGCTTCCCTAAGTCCGAGTTAAAAGCCATTTCAGGGGGGAAAAAACCTCCTAAGTTTTTTATCATAAAGGCATTCTCACCCTCAAAACCCTGCCTTCTGCCTAAATAATACCCAAGACCTGCCTCATTTAAAATGATCTGCCTTTCAACTTCGGCCTCACTTAATTTAGTAAGAATCGGGTGATAGGCTGCGCTTCCGGTAAGCTCAATCACT
Source organism: candidate division WWE3 bacterium RIFCSPHIGHO2_01_FULL_40_23 (assembly GCA_001772615.1). GTDB lineage: Bacteria > Patescibacteriota > WWE3 > UBA101185 > 2-01-FULL-41-18 > 2-01-FULL-41-18. The sequence goes on from MEUZ01000007.1 coordinate 159,500, forward strand.
TCTTTATCCCTCAAAAGCGCAATTTCTTCCGTAAAGCCTTCCACTTTCTCTTTATCAAACCATTCAAGAAGACTTAAGGGAATGTTAAGAGTTGCTCTAAACTCCTTTTTTCTTTTTAAAAGTCTTACAAGAGGAACGTAGCACTCACTCGCTAGCTCGTGAAAAATGCGAGCATACTGAAAAGGGGGTTGATAAAGGTGCAAAAGAAATGAAACAATCATTAACTTTATTTACATTCCAAAACTAGAGACGTGGGAAACCGAACTTTTCTTGTGAAATTCCATTGCTCTTCTGTAAATCTTTGCATACTCTTTTGCGCTTTTATTCCAGCTGAAGTCTTTCCTCATAGCGTTTTTCTGAATTACTCTCCATACCTCTTTATGCTTAAAGCTTTCAACAGCACGCACAAGCTGGCCATAGAAGGCTATTACATCATAATCTTCAAAAACAAAACCTGTACCTTTGTGAGTTTTGGGGTCAAAATTCTCAACTGAATCAGCCAAACCTCCGACTTTCCTCACAATAGGTATCGCTCCGTACCTCATTGCCTCAAGCTGTACAATGCCGCAAGGTTCAAACTTTGAAGGGTACAGGATCATGTCACATCCCGCGAAAATAAGCCTTGGAAGGGTGAAATTAGGAAGCAGGTGAAGTCCCACATTTTTAGGAAAAGCCGATTTAAGTTCTCTAAACTGCTCCGTATAAGTAAGGTCCCCTCCCCCAACCTGCACAAACTGAACGCCGAAGTCTTTAATCAGATACTTCATCGCAGGAACTATAAGGTCAATACCTTTCTGCTGATCAAGCCTTCCCACAAAGCCGATCAGAGGTATTTCATCCGAAACGGCTATGTTGTACTCTTTCTGGACTGCCACTTTGTTTGCCGTCCTCTGCTCCAAAGAAAAGGCGTCATAATTTTTCTCTATGACTTTGTCGGTCGCGGGGTCAAACGATTCAGTATCCAAGCCGTTTAAAACTCCATAGACTTTGCTTCTGACCTCAAGCAAAAGCCTGTCTAGACCTGCACCAAATTCCTGGGTTAGTATCTCTTTAGAGTAAGTTGGCGAAACCGTGTTCACCGCGTCGGAGTAAATAATTCCTCTTTTCATAAAATTCTGCTTGTTAAGCGCTTCGGAGAAAAAAGGTGCAACATCGGATTTTCCATCGTCAAAGTCAAGCTCGCTTATATTTTGTGGGTCAAAAAGCCCCTGATAATAAAGATTATGAATTGTTAACAGTGAGGCAACCTTGGAAAGCTTCGGGTCGTTATTGTAATAAGAGCTTAAATAGTTAGGGAGAACACCAGTATGCCAATCATTACAATGAATTACATCAGGGTAAAAATCATCGTCAAGAAACTCCTCTGTTTCGGGAAGCCTTTTTAGAAATTCTAAAGCGCCTCTTGATAAAAGAGCCCAGCGAGTGGGGTCGTCAGAGTAGCCGTAAACATTGGCTCTTTTTTCGTAATACTCCATGTTTTCAAGAAAATAAACCGTTACACCGGAAGGAAGTACACATTTTTTAACATTGCAGATAAGATTTGGGGTGGCTTCGTCTCCCGTCGGAACCGCTAAATCCGCAAAAACCATCTCAAGCTCATATTTCTCTTCGTCAATAAAACCAAATTTTGGCAAAAACACTCTTGCCTCATGTCCGGTTTTTCTTAAAGCTGTGGAAAGGGCTTCTATCACCCTTGAGAAGCCGCCGACGGCGGCAAAAGGCGAGGATTCAGCCGCCACTATTAAAACCTTAAGAGGCGGTTCTTTCCCTACAATCCCTTCAAGTTTTGAAAAAAGACCGTTATTTTTCCCGCTCATATTTCTCCCACTAAATTGTACGCAAAATTTAGACACTTGACAACAAAGCCTAAAATTATTTAGAGTACATACAGTACACTGCCCAGTTTCATCTCACTGGCAAGGCGCTTGCAAAAGTGAGTAATTTTAAGGCGCATTACTATGCGCTACTTGGCACATTGAAAAGTAAATAAGCCAAGCCTCAAATCCTTTTTAAAGCTTGTAGCCGTCTGCTTTTGCAATCGGAGGAAGTTTTTAATACACGTCTTTATGCTTACTCCCCGGCTGACTAAGGTATAAAGACATACAAACTACGGATTTGAAGGAGAGAAATCTTTCTAAAGAAAGGGAGGACAAAACCCCCGGATGGGTAAGCTGTTTTGATACTGTAAAAAAACGCCCCCAAACGGGGGTTTATTCGTCTTCGAGCAACAATGGGCAACAATTTATAAGAAACTAACAAATACATCCGCAGTGGGCCTGCCGGAGTAAGTGCTTGGACGGATACTAGTCCACCTAGTCCAACCGAGTGCTGCCCTCAATATCTAGTGATATATTCCCTACCCATAAGTAATCCTAAGGTAACGCTATCGCGAAAGCCCCTAAGAGGGCTAGTACCGCCAAGCACTTCTCCGCCACCCCTACGGATGAATGTTCACTCTATTTAACCTTCCACGAGTTCAAGCTCGGAGGCGTATTGGTCCTCGCCTGCCTCCGCCAGATCTTTTTTAAGCCTAATCGTTGAAACGACTTTAAGCCCGTGCATCTCTTTTAAGGTGTCAAATATAAAACTGTCATTAGTTACTATAAGACAAAGTTGAGCGAGGTTTTTATTAGCTGGAGCAAGCTGCAAAACCTTCTCAAAAAAAGCTTTATGCTCCGGTTTTATATAAGCATGAAGAATAGAAAAAGGTCTTATGGTTTTGTATAAAGACATTCCGGCATACATTGTAAAGGCGTAGGGAACATTGGAATTTACAGCCGATTTATGTAAAGCATTAGCTATCTCTTTTAGCCCTGGAAGGCCACTCGTGTAATAGTAAAACCCAAGCCCTTCTTCAGGCAGTTCTTCTTTTGCAGCCGGCGGCTCTTTAACGACAGGTGTTTCTTTCGGTTCTTCCGAAATACTTTGAACTGTAGGTTTATCTGCCATTCTTTGAGTAGCCTGAAATTTAGGTGCTGTTTCCCTAAGCTTACCGAATTTTGAACTGAAATCGTACTGATCTGCAAGACTTGCGCCGCTAGCGGCTGTTTGAGGACTGGAAGGCGCCTCACTGGATGTTTCGGAAGGCGTTTCTGTCACTTCTGCGGGCTTTTCCGCTAATTTTTCGCGGGCTTCTTTAAATTTTGCTAGCCAATCAACAGTTTCCACTGGTTTTGAGGGTTCGGCGCTCTGCGATGACATTATATTTGAATGTGCAACTGGAGTGCTGACATCAGAAGAAGGTTTATCCAGCGTTGTTTCGGTCGTGTGCTTTTCTTGTGCGGCTCTGAACCTTGCAAGCCAATCAACTTCCGAAACAGGCTGTTTTATTGCATCTTCATCCTTTTTAAGAGCTCGCCTACCCGGACTGAATTGAACATCGGACAATGATTGACGGGAAGGAACTCTCTGGGAGGGATAAAGAAAGTCAAGAATGTTTTGTTTAGAAAACCTATGCCTTCCCGTAGCGGTTTTGACGTCGGCTTTGATTTTGCCGTCTTCGAGATATCTGTACACGGACCTTAAACTGACCCCAAGGATCTCTGAAACTTCCGTGGAGGAATAAAGCCTGTCTTCTAATTCCATAAAAATAGTATGATACTAAATGAAATAAATGTCAATAAAAAGAAATTTTGAAGGGCTTAACGTCCTATTTTTTCATTAAAGATCTAAAGTAAACAAGAAGTGGAAAATAAGGAAAAGCGCTAAGAACTCTACCTAACCTCTCAAAGGCCAGTTTGCCGTTTGACAACTCTGAAAAAGGTCTAAAAAAAAGCTCAAGCCCCCGTTCCTGTAAAAATTTAGGAGCTCTTTTTCTTCTTCCCGTTATAAAATCAAAAGCCCCTCCCACCCCCATCATAACTTTAAAAGGAAGCCTTCTTATGTTCTCCTTTATCCAAAGCTCCTGCTTCACCTGACCGAAAGCGACAAAGCAAAAATCAACTGATTTTAACCCTGAAACTTTGATATCGGAATCAATTTTGTTAATAACATCTTGAATGGGTACAAAGTTGAAGCTTCCGTCTTCTTTTTGATATCTGCCGGAGCATGAACCAACAAACTTAATGAGGGGGAAACGCTCTTGTAATAAGCTTAAGGCATTTCTAGCACTTTCTACTTTGGTCTGATAAGAAGTCCCCACCAAATACACGGAAATACCTTTTTCACGATAAAAATCAAAGATTTTTAGCATCAAATCCGTCCCTGTCACCCTCTCATTCAACACGTCAAGTGAACTTGGATTTAAGAATCCCAAAATTCCAATATTTATTCCGAGAAGGAAAGATTTTACAGGAAAAAGAAAGCCTCTTTTTAACTCATTAACATCTCGTAAATACTTAGCCGCGTATAGGACTCCGAACCCATCGGGTATAGAAAGATCGGCAGAATTTAGAGCGTTCAGAAATTCCTTATTCCCCTGCGCGTTAAGAATAAATTCGGAGTTAGTTGTCACAATCTGATGTTTTTTTTGATCTTTGAGCATTTGATCAATCTCAAAAAGTGATTGCTTATAACCAACTTTAGACACTTTTACGCCTAGAATTTCAATGTTTGTCATAGTCAAAAAATAAACAGGGTAAGTGATTGAAAACTACCTCTTCATTACACTTTTGCCATATAAATCCATGCTTTCCATAGCCTGTGCCACACCTCTTACCACGCAAAGGAGAGGCTCGTCTGCTACATGAGTCGGAACCCCCGTAGCTTGGGAAATAAAGGAGTCAAGGCTTCTTAAATGCGCCGTTCCCCCACTAAGAACGAAGCCTTTATCAATAATGTCGGAAGATAATTCAGGCGGTGTTTGCTCCAATACGTTCTTGATAGACAAGACAATTTGTGACAAAGGAGACTGAATAGCTTGTGAAACTTCATGTGAACCAACTAGGATCGTCTTAGGCAAACCTGAAATTGAATCCCTACCCTTGACCTCAAGAAACTCCTCTTTGTCCAAAGGAAAGGCAGTACCAATTGTTTTTTTAACGTCTTCACTGGTTTTGTCGCCTATTATCAATCCATACTTCCGTCTGATATGTTGTCCGATTGCTTCGTCAATCTTGTTACCCGCTACCCTGACACTGCCAAATACAACTATGCCATAAAGTGACACTACTGCTATTTCACTCGTCCCCCCACCTATATTTACTATCATATTACCTGACGGTTCTGATATTGGCAGTCCAGTACCAATGGCTGCTGCAAGAGGTTCAGGTATAAGATAAGCGTACCTTGCACCCGCCGAGTAGGCCGCGTCCAAAACCGCTCTTGCTTCAACCGAAGTTACCCCAGCAGGGACCGACACCATAACATCCGGTTTAAATATCCTTGAACCGCCGACTGACTTATTAATAAAATACTTAAGCATTGCCTCGGTAACCGCGTAGTCGGCAATTACGCCATCCCTTAGAGGCCTTAAAGCCGTTATCCCCTCCGGTGTTTTCCCAAGCATTTCCTTGGCGTCATTCCCTACGGCAACAACCCTTTCGTCATCCTCGGTGATGGCAACAACAGTCGGCTCATTAAGAACAATCCCCTTGCCAAGCACATACACAACTGAATTCGCGGTTCCAAGATCAATGGCAATTCTTTTATTAAGCATGTAACAGATTATATACCACGGAAAGAGCCCCTGATGCTATAAAGACTTGCTTTTACCGCCATCTGCCAACTGGCGGGAGCGGACAGGTTCAGGATGACAAAACATTGCGCTCCGAGTGCCCCTTAAGAGGCATATACTGTTGTCTTTCTGAAGTATGCGAGCGGATGGCTGTGAAGAAACCCCACTTTCATGGTAAAATCGGCTCATGAAAAAGGTCTTTGCTACAGCTCTGATTTTTGCCGTTCTTGGCGGCATTACAATTGCAATTTACCTCTATTCAACCGGCTACCGTGTGAACGTAAAAAAAGGAGAAATAACCCCGACCGGAATGATAGCGGCAAAATCAATACCCGATGGGGCGCAGGTATATGTTGATGGCGTACTGACAACTGCAACAAACGGCACAGTTACAGGCATAAAACCTGGCACTCACAAACTTAAAGTTGTAAAAAACGGCTTTGTAACCTGGGAAAAAGATATTGAGGTTTTTGAACAACTTGTAACCGACATAACAGCCGTGCTTGTATCTAAAACACCTCGCCTTGAGCCGTTAACAAGTGAAGGGGCCAATTCGCCCGTTATCTCCCCCACCCTCACAAAAATTGCCTATTTTACAAAAGACGGCAAGAAGCCAGGTGTGTGGGTTTTCCCCCTCGGAGGAAATATCCAGGTCAACTTATTTAAAACCGCCCCCGACGTCATTTTAGAAGACACGGCAAAAATCATCTTTTCAAACGGGGAATACATTGAATGGAGCCCCGACGAAAAAGAGCTTCTGGTTAAAGTAGACGAAAATAGACTTTTTACGGCAGACCTTGCTTCAAAGGTATTTGAGACAACCACCTCGGCAGAGCTCACCAGAAAAACATGGAACGAAAAAATTATGGAAAAAAGGTCGCTTTTCCTTTCAAGGCTTGCTCTTTCCGATGAAGTTAATAAACTTGCTCTTGACCCCGAAACAGTCTGGTCGCCCGATGAAAAAAAGTTCATGTATAAAGAAAAAGATGGAGACTTCACTTTATATAAAGTGTATAACCTTGAAAAACCGCTCCCTGTGGGTGAGAAAACAAACTATACGGTCTTTTCAGTAAAAAACGACACGCCCCAGCCTAAAGTTTACTGGTACAATGACAGCTTCCATTTAATTACGGTTGAAGGCGACATAAAAAAGGAAAATAAGGGAAGTATTTACCTTATTAGAATAGACGGGACCAACAAAACTGAAGTCTATAACAATACTCTTTACTCGGATATTGCCTTTTCAACACCTTACGGAGATAAAATAGTAATCCTGACTTCTTTCAGATCTAATAATCAAACTGATCTGTATGCAATTGGTATAAGGTAGTGTCTATTACCGAGGGGGCGCGGGATGACGTAAAAAGCCCCGAGTCAAAGTAGCCGAAACTCCCCACCTCAATTAGTTTTGCAGTCACAACCAACCTATTAATAGTAGTCCCGGGCGGGTCACACGTCTGAAGGGTCAAAGTGGGATCAAGTACCTTTCTTGTTAAAGGCTTTGTATCAAACCCCTTTACAACTTCCTTTCCTATAACCTCATAAATGTAATCTTTATTCTGGTAAAATATATGGACTTTATCCCCTTTTTCAAGCTTTCTTAAAAGATTAAACGTGGTAGCGTATTTCCCAAGCTCAAAGAAATTAAGAGATGAATGAGCAAAAAGGTATACATTTCCCTTCTCACCCGGGAAAGCCGTCCCAGCGGCATGTGCGACCCCGCTTTTAAGAGACTCTTTATAGGCTTTCTCATCAATAACTGACACATTGGGTACAATCGGCGCATTCACGTCAATTTTTTCAATGACTATAGAAAACTCTCGGTTAACAGGCACTATTTTAATGGGCTTTGAAGAAAGGTACCTTGCAAAAACGCTTGCTTGCCCAGAGCCTGTCGAAGCGCCAAGAGAATACTCCTGCTTCTTAAAGACTTTGAGCTGATACCAGACTTCCCCTACTAAAATAGGTATATAGGTATATCCAAGTACGGCAAAACCGCCCAAAATTAGCAAATTCGCCAGAAACCTTGCCAGAAAGACCTTAAACTTACTCATAATAAAGCCAAGTATATCATCTTTACGCTCAAATCTTCCAAAGCCCTTCGTAACAGTCATTCCAGCGAAAGCTGGAATCTAAGATTAAAGATGCCGGATCATCTGCCGGCTGGCGGACGGCATGACATAAAAGTCAGTCCAGGATGGCAACTTGCGCTTCCCTAAAGCCTGGCTGTATTATAAAAGAGTCTGGAAACGAAAATGTCAAAAACTTTCTTTGCAAAACTCCTGCTCCTTCTTTTATGCATCATTTCCTTATGGTTTATTTCCTCCGCGGTCACAAGAAGGAACCTTTCTCAATCGATAAATGATGCCTCAAAAGACAAAGAACTTCTTATTGCTAAACTAGCAGCAAAAGCGCTTGAAGATAAATTCAGCCTGACTGCGGTAAAAATCCAGACTCTTTCCAGGCTTCCCGAAATTAAAGAAGGGGACAAAAGCGAATGTGAGGAGATTCTAAAATCCCTTACACAAGGGAGTGATGAAACTCTCTTAAGAGCTGATGAGAAAGGCGCGGTTAACTGCTCTTCCAACTCGGAGCTTTTTGACCCTGACGCTGTGAAACTTAACCCCAAACTTAGTGAGTTCTATAAAGACCCAATACCCTCCGGCGCCCTTGTAAAGTCTTTTATAACCGACATAAGCTCGGAACCAGCATTTTTAATCCTCTACCCTATTTCTGACAACGAAGGTGATTTTAACGGAATTCTAGGGGCAGTCCTTCCATACGACAAGCTCTTTAATAAATACCTTGAAGCCATAAACACCAATAAGGGGGGAAGCGTGTCTATCCAAGATCAGGAAGGCTTAATAATTTATCACCAAAGCAAGGCCTTTGCAGGCAAAAACTTCTGGTCGGAGGAGATCCAGAATACCATCACCCAAAGGGAAGCCTTAAATACAGCGATCAAGGAAGTCGCTTCAGGAAATAAGAAAGATACTTTCTTGAACCATAAAGAAGGTGATAAAGAGCTCATCACCGTAATTGCTTCATCAGAGATATTTCCCAATACAAGACTTCTTGTTGTGTCCTCAATCCCTTCAGACGGCATAGAAAAAAGTGTAATGAACCTTAATGTGGGTACTGGCCTTAACCTTCTTGCAATCCTTATGGCGGCCGTAACTATTCTTATTATCATCTCATTTGTGATGTACGTAAGAAAGATGAATGAGGCCATATAAACATCACTTTTCAACGCTGCTTCATTTACCCCGCCGGCCAAGCGAGTTCCTCTCGCTTCTCTACTTAGTCGCTGTGATCAGAAACCTGGTCTTTATTCTTCTCAATTTGTTTCTTCCCATCTTTGTTTTTAAGATCTTTCTTGAACTGGGATCTTCTGAAAAGGAGGCGCTTATTTTAATTGGACTTACCTTTCTTTACTTTCAAACGGTTCACGGGATTTTGACTTTTGCGGTATCTAAAGTTATTTCTCACTACGGGACCAAGGTTGGTTTTATTATAGGTCAGGTAGCTCTGTCCGGCTCTCTATATATGTTATTTCACTCCAAAAGTCTTGAAGGCGTATTTGCAAGTTTCCTTATTTGGGCCGTCGCGGCGGCATTTTACTGGATTTCATATCACACTTTCTTTCTTGAAATGGGAAAACCGGGCAAATTTGGCGAGGAGCTTGGCCTTGTTGAGATGTTAACAATCCTCACAGGCTTAACTGCCCCAGCCCTCACAGGAGCTCTTATAGCCTTAAAGGGTCCCCAAATCTTATTTACCGTCTGCGTTCTCCTTATTCTGGTAACTCTAGTCCTTATTCTTTTAGTTAAAGACAATCAAAAACTTGGCTCTGTCGGACTTAAAACGACTCTGTTGGATATCCGCGGTAACAAAAGAGACTTCATTAGCTTCATTGGAGCCGGAGGGCAGGAAATTATATACTCTGTAGCCTGGCCTCTTATCCTTTTTGCAGTCTTTAAAAACTATCTTGAAGTTGGAATTATTGCCTCAATTATCCTTTTGACAAGCGGTTTGACCTCATTTTTTGTCGGAAAGTTAAGTGACCACGTAAACAAAGTGAGTATTGAAAAAATAGGCTCGGCGGTTATTTCGGCAACCTTTATTGGAAGGGTTTTTTTCCAGACTCCCCTTTCCTTATATGCTTTAGACTCAATTTATAAGATTTTCTCCTCCGCGTTTAACCTTCCTCTTGAGGCTTTAGCTTATACAAAAGCCGTAGACGGAGACAAGGTAAGGTATATTGTCTTTAGGGAGCTTGGTTATAAAGCGGGTGGGATTCTTGGAATGGTTTCTTTCCTTGTGGTTTTATACCTTGGGCTGTCATTTTGGTGGACATTTGCCTTCGCGGCTTTATTTTCTCTGCTTCCTATGGCCGCAAGGCAAAAGAATTTTGAAGCCTAATGAGTTCCCCTGCCAAAAAGCTTTCTTAACTCGTCCTTTGATTTTTCAAGCACCTTCAGCCGACTTTTAGGAAGGCCTTTCCCCGCTCTATTTATATAAAAGTTAAGCATTGACATAGCTGACTGAAAGGATGAGACTTTTCTTCTCTTACTATCGTCAGCCGATCTTTTTAGCGATTTTGCAACTTTTAGAGGGTCGCTAAAGGTAAAGACCCCTTTCTCAAGGTCAAGCGCGTTACTGTTTTTGGTTACACCAGCCGACCAGTATTTTCTACTTTTCCTACCAGTTTGTGTTGTCATATGTGAAAGCTTGCTCTCTGCTTCATTAATGGCTGTGCCAAGTTAAACTTGCGAAAGCAAGTTTTTACGTGGTCGGGGTGCTCGGACTTGAACCGAGAACCTCTGCGTCCCGAACGCAGCGCGCTAGCCAATTGCGCCACACCCCGTCAAACGGACTGGCCTTGTGGTTCATCATTATCAACTCTGCATATGATAGGCTACCACAGTTTTTATTATATCCCACCCATCAAACATTCGAAAACGATAGGAACTATATAAGTGTACTATAACGACAAATTAATAACTTATAGATATCTGACTTGCTCTTCTTTAGCAGCATATGCATAGGTTAAGCAATGCATAGGCATTAGATATGCATAGGTTGCTGACCCAACAACCAAAGCCGATTTTAGTGTGTACTCTTGTACTCATTTTGCCCTATCAAGCGAAGGCACATCCACAAAACCAAATATCTTATATAACATTTCTTATAAGCCTAATGGTAGAACGCTTAAAAAACAGCTAAAGTTCTGAATGACTCCTTAGGGAGTCCGGAAAACAGAACCCCGCTAGTGGCCCTGCCATAGTCTGTCAAGGGTACCACACAGAAATCAAAATGTACCTTCAAAGAAGGATTCTCGCAGCCATTGCCTTGTATCTACGAATTAATACTTTATAGCAATGGCGAGAGGAAGGGGCTGCGTGGCTGATGAGTTAACAGTTCTGTAACGTACCGCAAGATCCCGTGCCTTCAAGAAGGTATATTTTGATTTCTGCTTTAAACCTCGTACGTCTCACGCAGGATACCCTGTATAAGTGACCTATGTACAAGCTTTCAAAGGCTCTGGTTAAAGCCTTATGTAACTTACCGACCTGCCTTTACCGCTAGTTATAAGAAGGCCTAAAGAGGCAAGTTTAGCAAGGTCTCTGGAAGCCGTTATCTGTGATATCCTAAACATCCCCCGCACCTTCCGGTTTGTAATTGAAACCCCCGGTTGTTCAAGATATTCCATAATCCCCTTCTGCCTGTCGTTTAAGGCAAAATAAGCCGAGTGTACACTCTTAATAAAACTTAATTGCCTGACGGTCTCAAATGATTTTTCAGCCTGCAAAAGGAAGGATGAAGCAAAGTATTCAAGCCAGTAGGTAAGACTTCCCGAAACGGCCGCACTTTCATACGCCTGGCTGAAAGAAACAAGGTCTTTTTTAAAGTGCTCCTCAAGGCACAAGAAACCCCTAAAATCATACCCATGCTTATACAGAAACAAAAGTGCTAGAAGCCTTGAAATCCTTCCGTTCCCCTCCTCAAAGGGCTTTATCCTTAAAATTTGCGCCATGGCTACCCCCGCCTGCACCACCGGGTGGTCATTTCCCTTTTCCAGATATGAGAGAAAATGCTCAACTGACTCTTGCGCCTCACGCGCGCGAAATTTCTTCAACTTTCGCCCTAAAGGGCTAAAAAGCAGTCTATGAACTTCCTCTACATCTTCCCCCGTGACGGGATCAGTTGAAGCAAGCCATTCATAACCTATAAGGCTTAAAGCATTTCTGTAAGCTAGGACGTTATAGTCATCCCGCATTACTTTCCCCCTACCCGCGTTAGTTAAAATCTTGATCACATCTTGTCTCGTTATGGAGCTTTTGGTAAGGGCCAAAGACCAATAAATTCTGTTAACGGTAAAATCCCATTTTAACCTTAGTTCATTTTCCGGAGATATTGGGGTCAAAAGTATCTCCCTGCGGATCGTTTCTATCCGATCAAGAAGTTCTATAAGTTTTGACGAAACATTGTAGGATAAAAGAAGCATCCCAATCCCAACTCAAAACTTATCATATACTAGTCATTAAAGCAACATTTCTTAAAAGCTTGTTATCAGAACTAAAAACACTCAACCGGATAAGATTAGGATAAGCTTTGCCTATGCATTGGTTAACTATTGACTAGGTAGGTTTAGTGTGATGTAATTAAGAAAAGATAAGTATTGCATAGGTAATTTGCAACACTGTAAATGAAAAAGAACCTGCCCGACAAACCCCATAAAGATAAAAAACTTGTATCCATAGGCGAAGCTGTGGATATTTTAGGTGTTTCCATTGACACTTTAAGAAGATGGGACAAAAACGGTACTCTAAAGTCAGTAAGACCCGATGGCAAAAACAGATTCTTCCCGCTTGAAGACATAGAAAACCTCAAATTTTCAAAACCTCTCTCCATCGGTGAAGCCTCAAAACAGCTTGATCTTTCAACATCAACGTTAAGAAGGCTTGAAGAAAAAGGTTTTATAGAACCTATAAGAAACAAAGCCGGGGAAAGATTGTACACAAAAGACTCTCTTGATAGATTCCTCCACTCCGAATATTACCTAAGACAGAAACAAGTTGAGGAAAAAATACTTGAACCTCTTAAAAAACCCGAAGAAGTTACCGAAACTTCGTCCGTTACGGGGCCGAAAATAAACCCGAAGACTACCGGTTCAATTAGGGTTCTAGAAGCTGTTGCTTCAGAAGCCCATCAAAAATCAGTAGAAAACGAAGAAAAAATACTGGAAACCAGGGAAAAAATCCTTGAAATGATGGAGGGAGCTCTTGAGAACCGAGAGAAGAGTCTTGAAAACAAGAAGAAACTTATAAAAATATGGGCAATAAATAAAGCTATTTTTAGCTCCGGTTTGTTCCTTGTTCTTCTCTTTTTGTTCTCAACGGGAGTAATCGCGGCCTCTTTTATAATTTACCCTGAAGAAACGGCAAAGTTTTTCGGCTACGGTGGCCGAAGAGAGACCTATAAGTACTCAACTAATGTACTTGGTGTCACAGATTCGCCCCTTCCCAGCAAAGAAGTAAAGCCTAACGTAGTTGGAAGCATTTTAAAGCCCGTAAGCGGGGTGTCACTTGAGCTTGTAAGTCACTTAAAACCTGATACCTACAAGCAGATCGTGAAAATTGAAAATGTAAACGATGTTTTCAATACTGATGATAGCGGTAATCTCCTCCCTAAAGAAAACATTAAACTTCCTGACAGCTCTTATCTTATCGTCCCCGACAAAGGCCTTATTTCAAACTTAAACGCAGAGTGGTTAAGAGGAAGAACCTGGGGGGGTGAGCCTGGAAGCCTTCTCGCACTTGATGAAAAGGGCGACTTAAGTTTCAAAGGCGTGATTACAAGCAAGTCCGTAGGGGGCGAGGCCATAATAGACGGTTCAGTTACGGAGGCGGATCTTGGGAACGATTCAGTTAATTCAAACAAAATTCAGGACGAGTCCATAACCGGTGATGACATCAAAGACGGCTCCATTGAAAACAAAGATCTTGAAAACTCGTCTTTGACGGTTAAGGCTGGTGACGGGTTAACTGACGGCGGTGAGGTTGAACTTGGTGAAGAAGTTACACTTAACATAGGTGAAGGTGACGGCGTCAGCGTGGAAGATGATGAAATTGGCATAAAGCTTACCTCTTCGGGGACAACGGGAGATGCATCATCCAATTCAGGTTTAGAGGTATCCTCAAGCGGGTTAACTCTCCTTAAAGGCTGTACAGACGGGCAGATTCTTAAGTGGAATAACTCAACAAATGTATGGTACTGCACTGACGATACGGGCGGGGGAGGTTCATCCGTCTGGTCTGACCTGTTAGCCCCAACCGCCAACCTTTCACTTTCTCATGATGAATACGAGACAACATTCAATTGGAACACCGCATCCACTGCAGCAGCTCTTGACGCATATTCATTAAGCATCACCAATGATGCTTCAACCGACTCCACAACACAAAGAGTACTCGTTATTACAAATGAGGCCGCAACAGGAGGAACAACTGAAAATCTTTTAGTGCTTGATAACGCCGATGATTCAACCGTGACAACAGCTTTACAGGTTTTGGGAAGTTCAACGGGGGCTATAACCACAGCACTTGACGTTTCTGATGATCAGATAGTAACCGCGCTTTCGATAGGAAACAATGATATTACAACCTCGGGCGCCACGATTTCAGCCACGGAGCTTAATTTGCTTGATTCGGGAATAGCGTTGTCGGAGCTTACGGATTCAGGCACACTGACAGCTTCAACCGTTGACATTAACGGTGGAAATATAGACGGGACGGCAATCGGCGCGGCTTCGCCCTCAACGGGAGCCTTCACTACCCTATCCTCAACAGGTGCCACAACTCTTGGCAATGACTCATCTACGGTTGCTATAAATTCATCGGTTTGGGATATAACCACTTTAGGCGTAACTACGGGATTAAGCATTTCAGGTTCCACCAATACTTTGTCAAATATCCCAAATTCAGCACTCACCAACTCCTCTCTGACAATAAACACGGGTGTTGGGCTTTCAGGAGGCGGTTCCGTTTCACTCGGAGGGTCATTAACCTTGCAAAGCAAAATTTTAACCTCGGCTGACGGGATTGGCTCAAGCTCTTCGTTTTCAGGTCTAGACTTTCAAGGCTCCTCTGATGATTCTTTAACGCTCTTACAGGGCTGTACAAACAATCAAATTCTTAAATGGAATGATGGTTCAGGAATTTGGGTTTGTTCCGCAGACGCCACGGGCGGCGGAACTGGTTCCCTTGATGATTCTTATGATAACGGCGGAACCATAACGGTTGACGCGTACGATGTACTCTTTAATTTAAGCGATTCAACTAACGATTTTAAATTTACTATAGACAATGCCACTTCCGGAGTTATTACTTCCGCTTTTGCAGTAACCACAACCGGAGGGGGCTCGTCTTTCACTAACGCCATAGACCTTTCCGATTCGGATATTGTCAATGCTTTAACACTGGGGCAAAACTACATCTTATATGATGGGATCAGAGAGTACTCGCCTTCCACGGGAACCTTGGTAATTGAGGACATTTCGGGGAATGACCTGTTATCTTTGGTTGATGGGGGGGCTATTTCAATTGGATCAACCGCGGTTGGGACTACCCAGGTAGTGGTTGCAACTGACGGTACCGGTGATTCGGAGGTTGTTTTACCAACGGGCTCAATTTCCGGCACTGAAATTTTAGACGACTCGGTTGTACTCGGAATTGATACTGACGGAAGCTACGTAGCATCCTTTACAGCTGGTGGAGGACTAACAGGAGACGCGTCAGGTGAAGGAAGTGCCCCTACCCTGGCAGTTGGAG
>MEUZ01000008.1 GCA_001772615.1 candidate division WWE3 bacterium RIFCSPHIGHO2_01_FULL_40_23
TTCCTTAAGGATAATTCACTTAGTCAAATCAACTCTTTATGTTATATTAGAAAGGAAAAGTACTTAAAGAAGGTGACCAAATTTGAACGGTCTCAAACCTCGAAAATTCCACAAAAGAACTGTATGCTATTTAAGTTGAGAAATCTGCATGTTAATATTAATTTCTGATGGAATTAGATGTCAGTACAGCGCTCTCCCTTCACGATATCAGATATAATACAACGCCTAATAGCAATGGTACTTACAATATGGTCAGGTGGGATACTGATGAGAATATTACTGTAAACGATTCAGCTCTTGAAATTATCAAACTTTTTGCCAAAGGAAAAAGTATAGGGGAAACTGCTAGAATTCTACACACACCTTTAGATGAGGTGTTCAACTTAACACAGTTTTTAATAAGATCTGCTTATGTCAGATCTGTAGGAAGTCACAAGATAGAGGATTCTTCAACACCTATCCATCCTTGGCTTCATAAAGTACCGTTACACTGGTTCTCATCCCTTGTTTCCAAGCCATTAATGATTTTCACTTTTTTGTACATGGTTAGCGGTATTTTGCTAGGGGTTTTGATCACCAAGCATATACCTTCATATATAGACTTCTTTTGGACAGAAGATTTATTTTTTATCTCTATAGTAGGCGCAGTTGTAGGATGGGGTCTTGTACTAACTCACGAATCTGCACATTTTTTTGTTGCTAAAGCAGTAGGAGCAGAGTCTACTTTAAGATTTAGCAGCAGATTTTTTGATCTAGTTATGATCACAGATCATTTTCATTTGGCAGTTTTAGATAAACCCTTCCGATATATGGTTTATCTATCCGGTATGTATATAGATATGTTGCTTGCTGCTACAATTTATTGGGTGTTTATAGCTTCCTGGGCCTTTTCAGTAAATTTAGGTATTTTAGGCCCATTCTTAAATTCAATTTTCCTTTCTCTTGTTGTAGGGGTTGTATGGGAATTTAATATGTATTTGGAGACTGATACCTATAATTTCTTTTCCGATTCTTTAGATCAAGACAATCTCTATAACAATACAAAAAAGTACCTGTACAACAGAGTGAGGCAGTGGAGGAACCCTCTACTAATTCTTTTGAGGGATCTTTTAATAAGATTTATGTTCAGTAGGAAACGTTTATCGGAAACGGATGATATGAGATTATTCTCTCCGAATGAAAGAAAGATCATCCATTTTTTTAGTATTTATTACATTATTGGACTCGTTGTATCAACAATATTATTTTTTACTATTACTTTACCAAGGGATATAAAATTTATTGGCGGTAGCTTTGGTTTACTTATTGTTTCTATATCTTTAGGTGATGCCATAGGTTTTGTTGAATCTTTAATAATAATCATACTAGCGATATTTCCAAACGCCCTTTTAATTAATGCTATAATCAATAAGCATAGAAAGCATGGTTCTTTTGTCTAACTTTATAGAAGAATGATTCTTACTTTGATAAACTTTATTTTTAGATGGTTAACTGTGTCAATCTGGGTAATTTCTGTGCTAGTGAGCCTTGTGCTATTTGGTTATACTATCGTAAGTCGCCTTAAGCTCAAACATAGATCGAAAATAGAACGAATTAGTTAATTTATGATCCCATAATCTTACTCCATATTTGTTTTAGCTCATTATAATATTTAGTTTTGTTGTAGTTTTTGTTTGCGTATGTTGTTGCCTTCTCACTCATACGTTTGATAATTTCGGGTTTGTGAATATCAGTCTTGATTAAGCTCTCTATCTCTTGAACATAGGTGATAATGTCTGATGTTGGAACCTTTCTTGAATGCGAGTTTTTATATAACTCGTCGCCTCCAAACCCTCCATACCCGATAACAACACAGCCGCACATCATAGCCTCCAGCACAGGTATACCGAAGCCCTCCTGATACCCAAAGTGTAGGAAAAACTTTGATTTCTTTAACGTTCTTGCTGTCTGCAGCTCGGTTCTTTTTTCTATATATTTTATTTTGTATCTGTCAATATAATTACTTTTTGATCTCAAATATAAAAGTTGTATAACCTGTTCAATATCATCAAAATTTCTTCGAGTCATAAGGGCAATCTGATCCCTCTTGTTTTCGTAGTTTGTAAAGGAAAATAGACTTTGATCAGCGAAACAATGAATTCTGTAAATAGGAACTTTCAGATTTAGGTGCTGAATATAGTTTATGGCGTTTGCAGAAACTGTTATAACAGCCGAAATTCGTGTATCTTTATAGGGATTTGGATCCGATGTTGCTAGTCCCCAATTGTGAAAAGTTCTAAATGGCGCTTGATTAAACACAATGACTCTCTGGCAGTTAACATATTGTAAGAGAAAAGTACTCACCTCCAGAATAACTAATACATCATCCTTGGTTGTGATACTTTTTAGATCTTTCAAAGGACATATTACTGGGTCTACGTTTGTCCTAAACCACGATTCCTTGTGTTTTTTGTTATGAACAACAAACGCGTTGTAGCCAAGTTCTGCCAAACACTGAGCATGCTTGTAGATTTCTTTGAAAGCCCCTATTGGTTCATTGGCAATTGGACAATAAAAGTAAATATTCATTTTGTTTGAGGTTTGATTAATATTTATTGACAAACATGCTCACCTTCACTAATATTATATTAGTATTTTCTTTTTTAATTCAAAAGGGGGTGAATGGGAGTTATTCCTAAATAATGCCTGCCAAAGCAAGAAAATCACCAAGAGCCAAGAAAAAGGCTAGAAGAAGAAGTACATTTAGTTACAAAAGTTAAGTACTAATTATTTCAATCCGCTTAACTTTATAGAAATATAGAACTTAATCATTATATATTCACAGGAAGGGGGTGAATGGGAGTTATTCCTAAATAATGCCTGCCAAAGCAAGAAAATCACCAAGAGCCAAGAAAAAGGCTAGAAGAAGAAGTGCTATAGCTTATAGTCATTAATGATAACTTTTGGAATCCACATACATTTGTATGTGAATTTCATTTTAATTTTACACTTCTAATACATGGATACCTTTTAGGAAAACGTCTTTGGGCTATGTGCTAGAAGTTAGCTGATGATTTGTAGTCTTTTTTTGAGAGTCTACTCCAAATACGCTTTATTTTATCTTCCTGTGTAAGTAAATTTATATATGTATGATCAGAAGACAGCTCAAGATGTTTTATTGAGTGCAGTAAGTAGCTCTGTATATTATTCAATTCTCTAAGTTCCCCAATTAAAAGGGAGGAGGTTTTTATCTTAGTTATCAACTTAACAAGCTTGTTTAGGACAGAAATTTGTTCTTGAGTTTCTTTTTTAACCATATCTTCATTATAAAAATTGACATTTTTTTTGTACATTTCTGTTAGTATAGAACCCTGTAGCTCGTAATTAAGTATTGGGTCTAGAATCTGCTTTTGTCGAGCATGATGAATTAACACTTTTGTTGAAAAACGTATGTCGGTTAATTCTAATCTTAGTTTATGAAACCAGGCGAACTGCTGCCCCCACCATCTTGGAAATAGACAACGTCTTAGCAATTTTTTAGGTATCAGCATGACATTAGTATCGATTCCCCTGGTTGGGAATTTAATATCTAAATCCTTTTTTAAGATGTGTGGACCCTTATAAACATAAAAATCTGTATATCTACTTATGATTATCTCCATTTCATAAACTTTTAACTTCCTCGCCATCAGATCTACAATAGTTCGTGTGCTAAGTTTTATAGGAAGATTATATTTCTTAAAAAGGTATTTAATATATAAACTTATCCATTGAATTCGGGATAGGTCTGGGCTTCCTCTAATTGTGAAGCCGTATAAGTATTTTGGGTGCAGTTTAGATATATCAAAATCTTTCGGAATTACTATATCACTATCGAGAATTAGAACGTTTTGTAATTTATCATAAGAAGTGAGGGCTATGAGGATGCCAACGTTTAAAGTTGAAAATGTATTGAACAAATGCCTGCCGAGATTCAAACTATTAATCACAACCCTCTCATCCACATTTTGTAGGTTTTTAAGAAGTTGTTTTTTTATCCTATTCCAATTTTCTTTATTGATAACCGTAATATTGAGGAAATTTTGCGCATCAACGACTTTCTTTACACTCAGTTGATTCACTTTGTTTTCAGAATCATCTATGATAACTATTGGGTACATCTTAAGTGTGTCGTTTTGTTTGATGCTCTTAAGCAGACTTTTTAATTCATTTTTATTATTCTTTGTAATGATAATTATTAACGTTGCAGCCATAATCAGTCATTTTATAATAGGGTAGTATAAGTATTTCCCCCCAAATCCGCTTTTATATTGGGTAATACCATGCAAAACTTTATTACGGTTAGGTGTCCTTTCGTCCCAAACCCCCCCAAGGTTGTAGTACTTTGCTCCAAGAAGCTTTGAGAACTTGATCATTTCCCAATCAAGAAGATTTGTTACTTGCTTACTCTTTCCAAATTTAGTTACACCGATACCCCATGAATGAGAAACCCCTTCCCACAGCAAATTTAGAAGAGAGCCTAAAAAGTCCCCCGAATGAGAATATGCGGAAACGATTAGTACGGATTCACCACCAAATGATTTTGACATATAATGGATTTTTTCGTGATTTATTAAATGTTTGTTTCCATTTGAAATTACCTTTGTCTTTAAAAATTCAGAAATGTTAAAAGATGATTTAACGCTAAAGCCATTTCTTAAGGCCCTTCTTACATTTCCTCGTTTATTTTTATGAAATTCAGACATAATCGTTTCTATATTTGGTGAAATATCAATAACCAGCTCTTTGGTAGGTGAGCTGTTGTAAAAGGAACGCGCTGTAATCCCATTTTCCTTTAAGTATTTAATACCATCGTGGAGTTTTTCATCAAAGTCTGTATCATGCATAGGTTCAAGTCCTATTTGATGTATTCCTTTGGTTCTTAGCATCTGTATTAGCTTGTCCCATTTGGGCAAATACGACATTTGTTCAATTCTTGCGTGCTTGCCTATGTACCATGACGCCTTATATATAACCCATATACCCGATACCTTTTCTGAATGCCACCCACTATACGATTTGAATTTAATGTAAGGATCTGACTGTTTGAGATTCATGCTTATTTTTTATAAACCCTCAGCGTCTTTGAGATACTTGGTTTCGCTAAAAATTTGTATTTGTGATTATATCCACCCCTCATACAATCAAGTATCAAGTACTTATCATGGTGAGAAATTAGGAAATTATATATGTGAAGACTGCCTATTCCAACAGATCTATAGTTTTTATCATGCCCAAACACATAATAGGAAGCCGCAGTTCCATTATCAAAAGCAATTCCTATTGATATTGGAATGCCTTCCTTCTTTATAACAGAGCAAAGTAGCCTGTGTTCTTTAAAAAGTTGAATTAAGGTGTCTCTTAAGAAACCAGCCTCTTTATTACTATAGGTGAAACCGTAAGAGTTTTTTTCTTCCCACCAAGTTTTGTTTAACAAGAAAAGCCTATCAAGTAGGGTGACGAACGGCTTAAAGTTATTAACATACTCAAACACATATGGTTTGAGTCTTCTATCACATCTTAATATGTTATTACGAAATTTTCTATCCAAATCTTTTAATTCAAAAGATTCTAGAGCAATTTTAGGACTGTCAACCTCGGATATGTGTCTGATGATAAAGTTTTCGGTTATAAGCTTGGAACTAAGTGATTTGTAGAGTGCACTATCTGAAGGAACGTTTGGTATAGATATATGATGCGCAGTTTTCAAATACTCCTCTAATACTGCTTTAAGTGCTGTCTCGTACTCGATATCCTCTATGATATCGCTACTTTTTGCCGGCAGTGTATAGTCTGACAGATAAATAGAAGAGATTGGTTGTGTAATTATTTTGTTATAAAAACTTGAGGTTTTAAAGGGGAATATCAGCCAGAGGTTTTTGTTTGTGTACATGGCAATGGATAATTTATCTTTGGGTGACTTTAAGTACTTCCAGGAATTTAAATTCCATGTGAAGGATGAAAATATAATGTCCTGTTTGGTATTAAGCCATTTATCCTTCAGTTTGATAAACCCCACATCTTTGGTGACTAAATGTATCATCCTGTATTATCTATAGCATGGAGTGGTATGTGCGGCAAACTGACACACCTAATGCGCTTGTGTTGATCGCCCATCCTGATGATGAAACTATTTTTTGCGGCGGGCTCATGCTTGAGTTTCCATCGTGGAATTGGAAGATCGTTTGTATGTCAAACAATAAATCAAGCCGTAGAGGTTTACAATTTTATTCTGCCATAAATAAGTACAAATCGTTACGAGTGAACATAATCGACGCAATAATGTTGCAACACCCCGATGAAGTAAGGTTTCCATCTCCTAGAGAAAAAGTAGGGTGGAGAAAATCCTTGACAGATTTAAACCTTTCCCCTGAAATTGTATTCACTCACAACCGAAAAGGTGACTATGGTCACCCATATCATATTACCCTGAACTCTATCGCAAGAAAGCTCTATTCAAACATTTGGGAGTTCCTTCTGGTAGGTGGACCTTATATTACAACACCGCCTGTTTTGAGTGTTGTGAACGGTTTGCCATTAAGTAAAAAACGGATGAAACAAAAAGAAGATATTTTTAACATGTGCTATACGTCGGAGCTTTATTTGTGGACTAAAGAATTTAAATTGTTGTCGGCTGCCTTTTCTTCAGGAATAGAGTTTTACACTCATATCTGACGCACAGTATTGTTTTTCACCTTTATGTACCGCACTAGGCACCTAAGATTGCCCTTATTATTCAAAAGTTTTAAACTAATGAAAATATGCTGATACTGGGCTTTAATGGGGGTGTTGATTTAATAGATGAGATGCCTTCTACTCCTTATAAAAATAATTTCCATGACTCTTCTGCTGCACTGATTGAAGATGGGAAAATTGTTTTTGCTATAGAGGAAGAAAGATTAAATAGGATAAAACACTCTACCAAATTTCCTATCCTGTCCATCAAGAGCTGTTTATCGAGCAAAGGAATATGTCTAAAGGATTTAGATGCTATTACTTACTACGGCCAGTCCCTAACCGAGTGGTTGAGGTTAAGGATCGTTGAAAATCCAAGTTTAGGTCTGATTGCTGATCAGGCCCCATTTATGAAAGGAATGTTTGAGAAGACATTTGGAGAATCTGTAAGTTTAAGCAAATTTCATTTTATACTTCATCATTTGGCTCATGCCATGAGTGCCTATTGTTTATCTGGTTTTGAGAATAGCCTTTGTTTAACTATTGATGGAATGGGAGACGGAAGTGCGGGGAAAGTTTACGATATCAAACGGTCTAAAATAAAGGAGCTGTGTGATATCCCAATTATGGATTCCATGGGTAGCTATTATTTAAATGTGATTGGTTTTTTGGGGTATGGTTTGTTTGATGAATATAAGGTGATGGGTCTTGCCCCATATGGAAACCCTGGAAAGTTCAGGAAAATATTTACGAGTTTTTACAAATTATATTCCAAGGGTGAATTTGAAATTATTGATTCTGATAAGATTTTCAAAAAACTTTTTGAGGTTGCCGCTCCAAGGAGAAAAGGAGAACCGTTTTCACAAGACAACAAGGATATCGCGGCCAGCTTGCAAGAATCCCTAGAAACACTGATATTTCATGTATTAAAGCACTATAGAAGAGTAACCAAACATGAAAATCTTTGTTTGGCGGGTGGTGTTGCTCACAATTGTACTGTGAACGGGAAAATTCTTCAGTCAGGGTTGTTCAAAAACATTTTTATTCAACCTGCAGCACATGACGCAGGGTGCGCAATCGGATCCGCACTTTACTATCATCACAAATATGGACAAAACACATCGAAAACTAAACTCAAGCATGTCTATCTGGGAACTGATATTGGGGAAAACGAGGATGTAGCTGTTCAGTTAGAAAAATGGGACAAATTTTTATTATTTAGAAGGAGTCCAGATGTTATTAGAGAAACCGCTTCTTTATTGGCGAATGGCAAAGTAATTGGCTGGGTGCAGGGAAAATCAGAGTTTGGACCACGCGCTCTTGGGAACAGAAGTATCCTAGCGGATCCAAGACCGGAAAGAAACAAAGAAAGGATTAATCAATTAATTAAAAAAAGGGAAGGTTACAGACCTTTTGCTCCATCAATATTAGAAGAAGTAGCAGAGAAGTACTTTACAGTAGATATGACAAATGAAACCACGAAACATCAAATGGGGTATATGCTTTATGTACTGAGCGTTAAGAAGAGATACCGAAAGGTGTTGGGGGCAATTACGCATGTTGACGGGACAGCAAGAATTCAAACCGTTTCAAAAGAGACGAATGAAAAGTATTGGAAATTAATAGAAGCTTTTGGTAAAGAAACCGGAATTCCTATAGTTTTAAATACTTCCTTCAATAACAACGCAGAACCTATAGTTGATTCTACGGAAGACGCAATTGTGTGTTTTCTTACAACTGGTCTTGATTACTTAGTAGTGAATGACTATATAGTTCAAAAGAAAAAAATATCACTTGTTCAGAATTTATCTATGGTAATAAGCTTACCAAGGTATGTAGTACTACATGAAACTGTTTCTGTGAATAAAGGAGGAAGAATGTATGAGGACCATCACTTATCTGTAACTTATGATAGAGACGCATCTTATAAGTTAAGCACCGATATAGCTTCTGTTATAAAAGAGGCTAATACAAGTAAAACGATAGGAAATATTTTAGATAGCTTAGGAATAAAAAGTTTAGAAAAAAGGAAAGAGGTATTTGGTAAATTATTTGAACTTTGGTCAAATAGGCTCATAATTCTATCAGCTAGTTGACGCATCTTCCTGAAAGCTTTTTATTAAATTTTTGAAAGAATCTTCGCATTATGAAAATTTTAATTACAGGAGGAGCTGGCTTTATAGGAACTAACACTACCGATTATCCATTAACAAATGGCAAACAGGTTAGGGACGTACTCTATGTGGAAGATTTGGCTAGAGCATACGAACTAGCTATTAAAAAGCAGAGTAAATCTTCAGTTAAAATCTATAATTTAGGGGGTGGGGTACATAATGCCATTTCACTTCTCTAATTACTTCAAAATCTAGATAGATTAAACGGATTTAAAACAAAATATACATTTCATGAATGGAGGCCCGGTGATCAGCCTGTTTTTATTTCCGACATAGACAAACTTGAAAAGTAGTTTGGGTGGTCGCCAAAGATTGGCCACGAAGAGGGGATCAGGAAGCTTCATTCCTGGGTTTTAGAAAACAGGCAAATGTTAAATGAGATGTTTTAGTTTCAGTTAACTATTTACTTCACCGTTTTCCAAGGTTTAAAATGAATGAGATTATATTAACTTTTAAAAATGAGGATAAATGTATAATTTTCTTACGGAAAGATATACAACTTGGATCTTAAGAGTTGCTGTATTCGGGGAGTTTCTAGGGCATGGCATATTTGCCCTTCAGCAAAAGGCGCAATGGATTAAGTGGATATCCCAACTTACCGGGGTGGATGCGACAACAGCTGGTACTCTTCTTACTCTTGTAGGTATTCTTGACATTACAGTCTCAATCATAGTTTTGGTTAAACCCTTAAAGCCTATATTACTTTGGGCTGCTTTCTGGGGATTTTTTACAGCTCTTTTAAGGCCTCTTGTGAATGAACCATTTTGGGACTTTGTTGAAAGATGGGCCAATTGGGGTGCACCCCTCGCCCTTTTATATTTTGTTAATAAAAAAGGCAATAAATGAGGTTTGGACTGGATCCAAAATCAGATTTTTTCAAACATAAACTGATAATACTTATTGCGTCCTTAGTAGGTTTCGCAATAATGTTTTATCTTACGTACATCCATTACTCAACTGCACGTTCTTTTTGTGATATTTCAGAAACCATTTCCTGTGATGTAGTGACAACCAGTATCTACTCTGAAGTTTTTAA
The DNA here is from genome assembly GCA_001772615.1 of candidate division WWE3 bacterium RIFCSPHIGHO2_01_FULL_40_23. Taxonomy (GTDB): domain Bacteria; phylum Patescibacteriota; class WWE3; order UBA101185; family 2-01-FULL-41-18; genus 2-01-FULL-41-18. Next base: position 9,904 of record MEUZ01000008.1, read on the forward strand.
TGTGCCTTTATCCATTCTTGGATTAGTTTACTTTACAATTGTATTTCTCCTAGTAATGTTTTATAAAAAGAAAAGTCTATTTCAGATCTTGTTCTTCTTTACACTCTTGGTTTTTATTCCTTCCTTGTACCTTACAGCAACAGAGGCTTTTTTGATTAAATCATTTTGTATACTTTGCGAGTCCTCAAAAGTACTGATGGCTGTTATTGGTGTAGTTTCCCTAAAAGTTATGAGGGAGAGCATTTCCACCATCGTTAGGCTTTCAGTACCCGTTATAATCGCAGGTCTTGCACTTTCGGCTATAACCTTTTTTGCTCAAACCGGAAACACCACAAGAAATGATTATTCAACTTTTGTTGAAGCTCTTAATAACAAAAGTGTAGTTTATTACAAATCATTTAAGTGTAGTAACTGTAAGAGACAAGAAATGCTCTTTGGTAAAGCTTATGTTAAATTAAACTCCGTTGAATGCCATCCGGATGGGCCAAAGGCGGATCCCCAAAGATGCTTGAGAATGAAAATTTCAAGAACCCCAACTTTTCTTATAGAGAAAGGCGGTGTTGAATTAAAAAGAATAGAAGGTTTGCAAAAACTTGAAACGATAGCAAGCTGGGCTGAAGTAGAATTTAAGGATGAGTAGATATGGAGGAATTGACACTTCCTATTGTAATAACCGCGGCTTTAGTGGATAGCATTAACCCCTGTGTTTTTGGCGTTTTAATCTTTCTCATAGCTTTCATGACAAAACTTTTTAAAAGCGCAAGAAAGATGGTTTTGTTTGGGTTTTTGTACACATCTGTTGTATATGTCACTTATTTTATTCTAGGTATTGGCATCTTAAAATTTACCGCCTCCACGGGCATTTCCAATTTCTTTTATTGGCTGGCCGCCCTTATTGCCATCTTTGCAGGGCTTTTAGAGATTAAAGATTATTTCTGGTATGGAAAAGGGCCCTCGCTTCAAATTATTCCAGGAGGAACGGAGAGAATCAAAATGTACACAAAACAGATGGAAAAAATGGAGCAGAAGCACCCACTTTTACTTATTGGAACCACTGTTCTTCTTGGAATATTCGTTGTTGCCGTTGAGCTTCCATGCACGGGTGCTCCCTATCTTGCTATCCTTGGGCTTCTATCAAAAGGGTTGTATCAATCAGCGATACCGCTTTTACTTTTATATAATCTGGTTTTTGTTTCCCCGTTATTTTTAATTATTGGAATTGCTTATTTTGGAACTTCTTCCGAGTCGCTTGAGGCCTGGAGGAAAGAGCATAGAGGCTTAATGAGGTTAGGTATAGGTCTTTTTCTTTTAGCTTTAGGATTTTACATGATTTACTCGCTTAATCCTGTTTTTTAAGTAAGAGCATAATACTCTTCAGTTATAATTTGGGTTCCTAAAAGCCTTTCAAGATCGGAAAGCAAATTATGGTTGTTACCAAAGTATATGACTAACTCACACTCTTTCCTGAAGAAATGAGCAAAATCTTTATCTTTGTTATCTTCAACTTGAGTAGTGATTTCCTTAATTGCGTTTTCCTGGTCTTTTGCTAACTTTGGAGTTTTGAAGTGTATAACCTCAATAAGCTCACCGTCAACTGAAAGGGCGCGTCCTAAATGGTTGAAGAGCTCATATGTTTCGCAAAATCCTAAGGGCAAAACCTTCATTCCCTGCTCTCTTAACCAGTATATTAAATTAAGATAAACATTGGTTTCGGGAGTGGGGGAGGTTTGATTTGGGGTAGAAAGACCCTCTTGAAGTACACCTTCATTAATGGCTTGTGGAGGCTTTACGAGAGATATTTTGCGGGGCATCTATAATTCACCTCCTTTCGGTGTGGTGATCTAATTCCTATATATCACCCCAGGTCTTTTTTATCAATAAGGAGTTAAAGTTATTTATGTTGTGAGTTTAGAAAAGTCCTAAGAAATGTAAGCCGAATCATTTTATTTGCAACATATCTTTTATAATTGATGTTTCCTCATCGCTAAAATTAAACTTAAGCTTTTTTGCCTCAATTTCCGGCATAAGCTTTCTGAGTGTATCTAGGGCTAGTTCTTTTATGCGATTGTAAGAAAATGGTAAGGTTTGGATTGTAGTGTTCTGATAACCTAATTCTTTAAGGTATTCACCAAGACTGTTTAGTGAATCTGAAGGAGCATCCGACGGAAACCTTAAAACCACAAACGCTTTTTTTTCAAACGGTTCACTATTCTCTTTTAAAGCGCGAACAAGGTCAATAAAAAGAATTTCTCTTTCTATGTCTATTCCGAGCTTAGTATCACTAAAGTGTTTATTTACTTCCCCATAATAACTAGCATTTTTGTTTAAGGCCTTTCTGGGAACTGTAACAGCCGTTCCAGCTGACCGAGCTTGCCGCAACTCATTAACAAACGATCTAACCATATAAGGGGGCCAGGTTTTAACCTCACATATGCCTTCAACAGAGTCACCCATTGTTAGAATGGAATCAGGAATGACTGTAGCCTGGTTATATATTCCAGCAAATTGAGGAGGTCCTTTTTGGGAAAATCTCTCCGATGGGCTAGGAGCAAACCCTAGCTCAAGATCCCTACCCAATGCTCTTATTGCTTCATCAACTAACACCTTTCTCCTCAGCTCTTTTTGAGTGCCCGATAGTGAGCTAACTCTATCCTCAATTTCATCCATATCTATGAGCTTGTATAACAGGGGTTTGTTCTCTTGAAGAAATTTTGTATGTGCTTGTGAAAGGATAAATGCCTTACTCGCGGCTTCAGGACTAGAGGTTGATAATGAAGACGTTTTGGAGATTTTTATACCTTCTCCAGGTTGTTCACCGTAAACTACTCTACATAGCTCTAAAGGAAGTGCCTCACTTAACCTTTCGCCCACGACCCCGATTAACTGAGCTTCAATATGTCCTAGAATTTCTGCTCTACTAGTTCCTTCTCTTTTAAAATTAGTAATGGCCCATTTAATTTTCCCCGCTATCTGTTCGGGTTCTTTCTCAAGCGCTTCTAAAAGAGTCGCGTCCTCAACCATTCTTGAGAGGGTTTCAATCTCTTTTTCCTGAAATTCGGGTCCACCTTCTGAAGGAATTCCAAATGTTTGCGCCACAAAAAGATAATAACACTTTTAACCTCATTCATGTAAAATGGTTTAATGAATCTTGAGGAATTTGTCAGAAATGCGGGGTATTTGGGCCTCTTTTTTATAGTGTTTGCGGAATCGGGGTTACTTTTTGGTTTCTTTCTGCCTGGTGACAGCCTTCTTTTCACCTCTGGCTTTCTCGCGTCTCAAGGTATTTTTGATGTTATACCTCTATTGTCTTTACTTACTGTTGCCGCAATCAGCGGCGACTCTGTTGGATTCTGGTTTGGTAAAAGGGTAGGAAAGAGAATTTTCAACCGCGAGGATTCCTTCTTCTTTCATAAAAAGAATTTAATAGCTGCAAACAATTTTTATAAAAAGCATGGTGGCAAAACTATAATTCTTGCAAGGTTTATACCGGCTGTGAGAACATTTGCACCTATCGTTGCTGGTGCCGCAGAAATGGAATACAAATCCTTTGCGATGTATAACGTTCTTGGGGGGATTTTGTGGGTGGTTGGACTTGGTTTAGGAGGTTATTTTTTGGGTAAGTCAATCCCCGATGTTGATAAGTACTTAATCCCCATTGTAATCCTGATAGTAATTATTTCCGTTTCTCCCGGTATTATACATGTGTTAAAAGATTCAGAGCACAGAAAAGAGATTATATTTATGTTTAAAAAGGCGTTAAATAAGGTTTTTAACAAAAACAGTCAAGGCGACGCCGAATAAAAATGTGGTTGTTTGGACTAGGATATTCTTCTTTGTAGAAGATTTGTGAAGCTCGGGAATAATATCAGCACAAGCTATGTATAAGAAGCTTCCCGCAGTGAAAGCCAAAATTAAATTTGTAAAAATAGATATATAAGAGAAAAAGAAGAAAGCCAAAACCCCACCCAGAACTGAAAAAAGTGATGAAATTGAATTTAATAAAAGGGCTGTTTTTGGTTTTAAACCGTTTGTCACGCAAATTGTATAATCTGATATCTCTTGAGGAACTTCATGAGATGCGACGGCAATTGAGGTCACAAAACCGACAGGAATGGAGGTTAGGAAAGCCGCGGCTATGGCTATACCATCTAAAAAATTATGGATACTATCGCCAACAAGAATTAAATAAGCAGATGGTTTTAGCTCATGGACGTCAAAATGGTGATGGTGAAATACAAGAATAAACCTCTCCATGAAAAACATAAAAAGGATGCCTATAAATAAAGGCATCACTATATCATCAGGCTTGATCGAAACTTCAATAGCTTCCGGGAGAATATCAAGAATTGAGGTTGATAATAAAACGCCTGCGGCAAAGCTGACCAATTTAAGCATTAAACTTTCCGACCACTTATTCCCGGTGGAAATAATCAAGCTTCCTATAAGAGAGAGAAATCCGCTTCCCAATGTTAGTAAAATAATGGATATTAAACTTCCCACAAATATATGATAATTGGTTTTAGTAATTAAGGATAGCTAGAAGTTTTGGAAGGAACAATAATAAACCGACTATAAAACTCACAAAAGCTGCTATTAAAACAAAGGAGGCTCCGACGTCTTTAACTATCCTCACACCCTCATGGTGCTCTTTAACTAGGTGATCTGTAAGTTCCTCAACCATAGAATTAACAATTTCCATGCACATGACAAAACCTATGGTTATAACTAAAACAACCCATTCCATGTAATTAAATTTTAGAAATAGTGCTAAAAGTATAACCAAAAGTGAAACAAGAAGATGGATACGAAAGTTCGCCTCGTTAATAAGAATATGCTTTAATCCATTGAACGCATAAAGAAAACTTCTTGCGTGTTTCTTGGGGTCATGACCCTCTACTACGTTGTTAATTACTTCCTGATTCATATTTAAATAAGTAAACGCTTCCTTTTTGAAGTTCTATTTCTTTAATATTATCTTTTGTTAAAAAAGAGTCAACATAAAGCATCCAAGTTTTACCCATTCTGTTATTCTCTAGCCCATTTATGGAATCAAGAACTTCCCCAAAAGTGTAGTTTGTGACTTCATATTTAAGCTGACCCTTTTCTCGGAAGTGTTCCATTAAATCGTACACACTCGCCCCACTCTCAAGCTTTGCCGAAAGAGTCGATTCATTAACACCGTCATTGATAATAAGTGAAACCCTGATCAATTTTTCTTTTTCCACTTCTTCCTCTTTCGCCTCTTTTACCACGTTAGAAGGTTTAATCATATAAACTGCAGTGATAAATAAAAGTACTAAGACTGAAGAAAGAAGTAGAACAACAAGCTTTTTCTTTTCTTGGGACATGGATAGATATTACAACGGGTGTATAATATTAGCAATAAAGTTTGTAGTGTGTGCGTCCTTAGCTCAACGGATTAGAGCACTTCGCTTCGGACGAAGGGGTTAGGGGTTCAAATCCTCTAGGACGCGCCATGAGAATGCAATGAGATTAAAGATTTGAATGCCGGACCCGCCTCTCAAGCGAAGCGGGAGGGCGGGGAGGCGGGGTCGCGACCGAGCGAAGCGAGAGTTGTGACCAAATCCTCTAGGACGCGCCAAGGAATTGCTTGCGGATTGTAAGGCTTCACTATTTATTTAACTGTGATAAACTGAAAAAATGGACGGAATTGTTGAAAATCCCAATAACTTTTACGAAAATCAAAAACCCAAAAGCTCGATTACATCTTTTTTCTCAACTGTAATAAAAGAATCCATTAAATGGTTTTTCAAAGGCCTTGGAAACTGTGTATCAATGGTTGTTGGTTATTTTATGATCTTTTTATTAATAATAGCTTCCATATCGCTCCTTTCCCAAGGTTCCTCAAAAACCTCTGAATTTGACGGCTTGGGTCAGGAATTATACAGAGATTACGGCGGGGATGACAAAATAGCTCTCATAGAGCTTTCAGGGCTTATACTGGAAAGGGATGCTCTTTCAAACCCAATATCGGGAACAAGGGATACTATAACACCTGACAAAGTAGAGAAGTCTTTAAATAGAGCACGGGATGACAGTAACGTTAAAGCTGTAATTTTAATGGTTTCATCTCCAGGGGGATCCCCCGTGGCCTCGGATAGAATTTACGAAGTAATACAAGACTTTAGGAAAAATTATAAAATTCCTGTGGTTGTTTTAATGGGAGATGTTGCTGCATCAGGTGGTTATTATATAAGCGCCCCGGCTGATTATATTTTTGCCAATCCTTCAACAATAACAGGTTCCATAGGGGTTATACTTGAGTCATATAATCTTTCCTCCTTATATGAAAAAATAGGTGTAAAAAAGGAAACCTTTAAAGCTGGTAAATACAAAGATATTTTGTCAGACTCAAGAGAAATTACGCCTGAAGAAAGAATAATGATAAATGATCTTATGCAGGACGCTTATGAAACTTTTGTATCTCGGGTAGCGGAGGGGCGCAATATACCTGTAAATACTGTTCGCAGCGTTGCCGATGGTAAAATTTATTCAGGTGTTGGAGCAAAAGAAGTAAAACTTATTGATGATACCGGCAATCTTGATAGTACACTTGCTTTTACAGCTAAAAAAGCCGGTTTAGAAAAATATAAAGTTGTTAAAATTAAAACCTCTTCAATCTTTACTGAACTTTTTACAGGCGTTTCTTACGCTTTATATAATTCAGGGTTAAACCTCGGGGTTGTGGGTATCAACCAGCCAAAATATCAAATCCTATATAAGATGCCTTAAGGGTAAACATTTAACGATACGGCCTGTGAAGTAGTGCAAAGCACACTTTACGGCCATGAAGTAAAGCGCAAGCTCTTACTTCATGGTGGGCCCGGTGAGAGTCGAACTCACAACCGTCTCCTTAAGAGGGAGCTGCTCTGCCATTGAGCTACGGACCCGACTTTTTGGATTTTATCACGATACTTCTTTTCTATAAATACGATCTGCATTATAATAATGGGGTAGGCTAGAGTGGTGGAACAGGCATACACGCAGTCTTCAGAAGGCTGTCCGCCTAACCGGCGGATGGGGGTTCAACTCCCCCCTCTAGCACCACAACTAACTTTGTCGGAATTGACTGCTCCGCGCGGCGAGTACGCCGCGC